>JAQWQE010000017.1 GCA_029244925.1 Gammaproteobacteria bacterium
TTCTGATCGGTTAAAAGTGATTGCTCCAAACGCAAATCTTCTTGTACATCTTCACTCCTGGGGCGAGTACCAGCAATCGGCCTCAATGAAGCTTTTCCATTATTTAGCCTAACCAATGCTTCAGGTGAAGACCCCACTACCTGAAACCCATTTAAGTCATAAAAAAACATATAAGGCGATGGGTTGATTAAACGCATGGCTCGATAAACCTCAAAAGGATCTAGGTTGGTGGCTCCAGAAAAAGCAATCGACAAAACGATTTGAAAAATATCTCCCTAAAAAATGTGTTGTTTTGCTTTCTCAACAGAAGAGTGAAAGGTTTTTTCTGCAACATTTGCCTTGGGATCAGAAAAATAGAGGTTGGAAGCGTTTCTTTTTTCTATAGAGTTTTTTAAAAGGCCTAAAATCTCTTCTCTTAATGACAATCTCTCGCTTTCACCTCCAGAGTGAAGCAAAGCAATAGATCCCTCAAAATGATCGAAGATTAATAGTGATGTTGGTGCTAAATATGAACAATCTGGTGGGTTAAATATTCCTTTTTTCTCTTTAGGGATAGAGAGCTTTTCAAAATAACGAACAACATCATAACTGCTGAACCCTACCAATCCTCCACCAAAAGGAATGTTCTTAATTTCAGGCAATAAATCAGGAAGGTCTATCAATGCTTTTCTAAAGGCTGTCATCAAGTCGTCCAATGAACTCAGTTTAGAATTAGCCTCTCCATTAATATAAAAAATACCTTTTTTAATACTCACTTCGCTGGTTTGACCCAAGCCAAGAAAAGAATATCTTGATTGTGTGGTTCCACCCTCAATGCTTTCCAAAAGGAACTTGGGTTGCAACGATCGCAACTTTAAAAACACAGATGCAGGTGTCTCACTATCAATTGCTATATCAAAATTATTTTTCATTGTTTTCATTTTTCCAAAAAAAAACCCATCGCCAGTTATGGGGATGGGTAAACCTTATTAATTAAATCAGACAGGCTTGGCCCTCTCCTAAGAGAGCTGCCACCAATTGCTTTGATTTAAAAATAACTTATTCATAATTGGGCAAAGTATCCCTTGTTATGCTTTGATGGTCAAGAAGAAGATAGAACTATAGTGAATAAAGAAGAGGTAGAATAATCGAGAATGAGACCCACATGATGACAGCTAATGGAAATCCAACTTTTACAAAATCATTGAATTTATAACCGCCAGCACCCATTACTAATAAGTTTGTTTGGTAACCAATTGGGGTAACAAAACTCATATTGGCGCCAAATAATACAGCGAGAACAAAAGGCTCAATAGGGGCACCCAGTTGTTGTCCTATGCTAATTGCAATTGGAGTGCCAATCACTGCAGCCGCATTGTTAGAAACAACATTCGTCAGGATTGCCATCACCAGCATCAGTGTGCTTAAAATCATTGGAATGCTCATTGCTTGTGTTAAAAAGACAAACATTTCAGCTAAAAAAACAGAGCCGCCAGTAATCTCTAATGCGGTTCCCAGGCTGAGGCTAGCCACAATCAACATGATGATTGGTATATTCATGGCATTACCTACATCGCCCCATTTGATAATTTTTGTCACTAACATCACGCCCAGTCCCACCAAAGCTGCAACAGAAATAGGCAATAAGCCTGAAGCTGCAAACCCAACAATGCCCAACATAATATAGAGCGGCACATAAGCTTTTTGCCCTGAAGGCATGGGCGAGTCACTTTCAATCACCAACATATTCGCATTGGTTTTTAGGTTTGCTATTGATTCTTCTTCGCCTTGCACCAAAATTACATCGCCAGGGTTCAGTCTTTTTGAGGTGATGTCTCCACTCACTTCTGAGGCAGTCCTACCTGAATGAATTGCAATGGGGAGAAGGTTGAAGCGTTGAGCGAAACGTTGGGCATTTAACGTTGAATGATCTAAAAAAGAACCTGCTGTGATCACCACTTCGGCCAGATGAGTGTATTCTTGCCCTATTTCTTGTTCTGAATCAGTTGCCCCATCTTCTTCATAGAGGGTAAGCCCAAGAAGACCTTCAAACTCCTTAAGTTTTTCTATACTGCTTTTAACGTAAATTCGATCTCCAGGCTCAAAAATAATTGAAGGTATTTTGGCCACAAAAAGACTGTCCGATCTTTTTATTTTTTGAACATCAAAGTTTTTGCCCGCCTTATCCATAACATCCAACAATGTTTTTCCATTAGGGTAACTGTCTTCGTTGACATAAAGAACGGCTTCAAAAATTCTAGTCTTGGCTTGGCTTTGTCTTGGTTTGTTATCCGGTAAGTACTTAGGAGCAATTAACCATAAAAACAACATGCCTATACTTCCCGCTATTAAAACAGGGATCATGAAATCGAATAACTGAATCTGCTCTTGTCCCATATCATTGGCAATCCCAACAACCAACAAATTGGTCGACGTTCCTATCGTGGTAGACATGCCTCCTATCAATGTGGCCATACCCATTGGCATCAACACCTTGGTTGAGCTAATATTAGCCTCTTTTGCTACAGCTATTAATGCAGGAATTAACATCACAACGATGGGAGTATTATTGATAAAAGCACTAAAAAAGGCCCCAAATAAAAGCACGCCAAGAAAAGAGAGTTTGGGATGTTTCACCCATGATTTAGACAACAAAGAAATCAAAGGCCTCAAAGATCCATTGACCTCAATGGCTTTCCCAACCGCAAGCAGAGCACAAATAGTCACCAAGGCTTCATTGCCAAAACTGTTTAAAAAGAGTGAAATTGGATCGCTATCAAATCCATTGACTTGCAGTGGAAACAAATAAAACATGCTCAAAATAGTAATGAATATAATTAAACCAGAGGTTTCAATAGGAATGGAGTCTCTTGAAAACAAATACAGTCCGACAACAGTTATCGTCATAACTGCAATTGCATGTAGACTTGGTAGATCTGGCATCATTATTTAATACGTGTTTTCATAGTGTTATAAGGATTATATATGCAAGCTGTTTTTTTAGATTATAAAACCGTGGACTCAGGCGATCTAGATTTATCTCCAATCTCTGATCTCTTGCCTGAATTGATTGTTTATGAAAATACCAAAAATGAAGAAATTGCAGAAAGAATCAAATTTGCAGAAATCATCATCATTAATAAAATTGATCTGGACGCTTCGCTACTATCAAAAGCACAGAATGCAAAATTAATCTGCTTGGTTGCAACCGGCACTAACAATGTGGATCTGGAGTCTGCTAAGAGTTTGGGTATTGCTGTTTGCAATATTAAAAATTACTGCACAGACTCCGTTGTGCAGCA
>JAQWQE010000078.1 GCA_029244925.1 Gammaproteobacteria bacterium
GGATATAGAAAGATTATTTTCTCAGAAAAGAACAAAGATTAATCTAACTTAGCTTCAATCACTTTTTGAGCTTGAGTAGCTCTGTATTCAATAAGTTTATTTTTTATACTTGAATCATTAACGGCCATGATTGCTGCAGCATACAATGCACCATTGATAGCACCCGGTTTGCCTATAGCAACTGTGCCTACTGGTATTCCTGGGGGCATCTGAACAATCGACATTAATGCATCCATCCCATCTAGAGATCCTGCTATTAGAGGCACACCTACAACTGGGATGATTGTTTTTGCTGCAATAACACCAGGTAGTGCTGCTGAGAGTCCAGCTCCAGCTATAATTACTTGCACGTCACCTGCTTCGCATTGAGCTATGTATTCATCAAGTAGATCCGGTGTCCGATGCGCCGAAATAACCCTAGATTCATGGCTAATGTCTAAGTTTTTAAGAGTTTTAGAGGTGTTTTTCATGACGTCCCAATCAGATTGAGATCCCATGATGATTGCTATTTTTATGCTCATAGTGTGTTTTTATAATTTCTTATTTGTTGTCTCTAACTAGGTTAGAATATAGAACCTAATTTTAAACTATTTTTTAGTAAAATCTAAATATGAATAAAGAAAAATTTCATAATAAAACACAGTTTGCATTGGATCATGCAAAAAAAATAGGGGCAGATCAAACCAGTTTAAGTTTTGGGTCCGCTTCAGGATTCTCAGTCACAGCACAAAATGGTTCGATTGATACAGTTGAAAATCATCAGGATCAAAGATTTTCTATCAGTGTGCATTTGAATCAATCCATAGGCTCTGCAAGCTCAAATGATCTGTCTGAATCAACCATTATAAAAACAATAGATAAAGCATACAGTTTGGCTAGCTTGACTGCTGCAGATGAATACAATGGATTGGCTGACAAAGAGTTAATGGCCATTAACCCAATGGATTTAGATTTATTTCATCCTTGGGATATTGATATCCTCAGTGCTCAAAAGTTAGCATTGGAATGCGAACAAGCCGCAATTGACTATCATCCTAAAGTTATTAATTCAGAAGGCGCAAGTGTTGGTAGTTACAAGAACGAATCCTATTATGCAAACTCGCATGGATTTTTTGGTGTTACAAACTCTACTGGGCATAGCATAAGTTGCACTGCAATTGCGGAAGAGGATGGATTGATGGAAATGGATTATGATTATTCGAGTGAAAGACATCCTGAAGATCTCATGAATCATATTGAGATTGGTAAAAATGCTGGATCGAAAGCGCTGGCTAATCTTGGTTCAAAAAAAATAAAAACACAGCAAGCACAAATATTGTATACACCCAGAGTTGCAAAAAGCATTATCAGTCATCTTATGGATGCCATCAGCGGCGGTAGCTTATACAGAAAGTCCTCATTCTTATTGGACAGTATGGGCAAGACAGTTTGTTCAGAAATAATGACAATTAAGGAAGACCCTCACTTAAAGCGAGGCTCTTCAAGTGCTTATTTTGATGGGGAAGGTGTTGAGACAAACCCTCGTTTAATAGTGGATCAGGGAAAACTCCTAGGTTATTTACTATCGAGTTATTCAGCTAGAAGACTGGGCATGGAAACAACAGGCAATGCAGGCGGCCATCATAATCTTTTGATTGAGCCCAGTGGTTCTGATGACTTTAATGCTCTAGTCAAAGGCATGAAAAAAGGATTAATAGTCACTGGTTTGATTGGATATGGTGTCAATATTGTTAATGGAGATTACTCCAGAGGTGCCAATGGATTTTGGGTTGAGAATGGAGAGATACTCTATCCGGTGAGTGAAATAACCATTGCTGGGAACTTAAAAAATATGTTAAATGATATTGAAGCTATTGGTAGTGATATGGATAACAATGGATCGACAAAAATGGGCAGTCTTTTAATTAATAATTTAATGATCGCAGGACAGTAAGGAATAATAATGAAGAAACTATTAATTTTTAGTTTGGCACTTTTTATTCAACCAGTATTTGGGCATGGCGGTGTGGAGCGAACTTCACTTCTGAAAGAAGCTGAAATTAGACTGTTCGTTGCTGACAATATGAATTCAGATCTTGTGACCATTGACTTGCCCTCAGGGCAGGTTGTCAACCGAGTCTCAACACCACCATCGATTATGACACTTCAAGTTGGAGGAAATAATAATCATATTTATGCGATGCGAGGCAGAGATACCGATGAAGGTGTGATGAGTATTATTTCAACTGGCTACGATAAAAAAGAAAAAAAATTTAGACCACCTTATGTTATTCGTACACTGCAAGTAGACACTCCGGGAGGAGGAAGGAATAATGGCAGCGGTCACGTTATGGCTACCGTTAATGGGCATGATGCAGTTTTGACAGAAGGAGACGGGAAAATTATTGTTTTGATGAACGATGAGATTGATGGATTTTCTAAACTTAGAACAAAGACATACGATCTTGCTGCACCCGACCATTACCATTATCTTGAAGGAGAGAAACATTTATACATTGGCCATTTATTCAAAGGTTTTGTTCAAATACTGAAGAAAAGTACTGGCAAAGAAGTGAAGAGGATTGGTAATTGTCCATTGCTCCATGGGATGGGTCGAGATGAAGAATCGGGAAGACTTTTTTTCTCGTGTCGAACTGAAGTGGTAGTGGTTGGAACCAAAGGCAAAGAAAGGGCTGAAGAGATAACAAGAATAGCTTACCCAGATAAGGGTCGTTCTTGTGCTGCTTTCTTGAATGGTAAACAAAGAGTGCGATGGTGTTATACCGAGGGCATTATCCCACAACTTTATAGACTGGACGCTGCAGCTGATGACTACCAGTTTGATCGACTAGCTGTAGAATCGTCAATCAGACAGGATGTCACTAAAGATGGGGAATACCTTTTGATCTTATCAAAGGATGGCCATCTAACTCTTCGCGATGGTTTTGATGGTAGTTTTATAAGGAAAGTCAAGGTATCAGAGCCTTTTGATGGCGTGTGGAATGAAGACGTCAGTAAAGCGATTTTACCTGATATTGTTTCTCATAATGGAATTGCCTATATTTCATTAACTCATGAGGGTCGAGTTGTGGAAGTCGACCTAAAGGAAGGGAAGGTAAACAGGTATATGGACATTGGTGGCTTCCCCACTAGAATGGTACTTTTGGCAAAAGAAGATTTACAATAATTAATTAGGAATAAAAATGAAAATCAATACGTTTATTAAAATAATAGTTGTTTGCTTACTCTCGATTCAGTTTCAATCTGAGGTTGATGCACATAGCGATCATGCTAAAAATATTAATGTTAAAACAATGTCTCAAATCTTGCTTAAAATGAATCATTTTCCTTCAGATTCAAATAAAAAAGAACTTGAAAAAATGATTGAAGACATTGGCACAACTGAGAATGAAAAAATTATAGCCAATGCCATTCTTAAAATTAATCATGCTAAAAATGCAAACGATGAAGAGGCCTTGAATACATTGATTGGTGCTTCTGATTCATCTAAGGCAATCAAAAGTCTTGCAACCAGCATTCTTTCTTTTAATCATACCGTGAACTCATCAGATAAAAGAAATTTGGAGATGATTATATTTAAAGGCTAGCTAGTTTCAGCAATAATCGCTTGATAAGCATTCCTATATTTAGCAGTTGTATTCTCGATAACGTCTTGAGGCAATTCTGGCCCAGGAGTGGATTTATTCCAATCAAGAGTTTCTAGATAGTCTCTTAGGTATTGCTTGTCAAAACTAGGAGGGCTGACCCCAATATTGTAATCATCTCTTGACCAAAATCGAGAGGAGTCTGGTGTTAAAACTTCATCAATTAAGAATAAGTTACCATCACCATCAAGTCCAAACTCAAATTTAGTATCGGCAATAATAATGCCACGTTCACTGGCATGACTCACTCCAAAGTTATAAATATCAATTGAGATATTTCTCACTCTGCTGGCTAGATCCTCACCCAATAACTTTACTGTTTCTTCATAAGTAATATTTTCATCATGTTCACCAACTTCAGCTTTTGTAGCAGGGGTGTATATCGGTTCGGCAAGTTGAGATGCCATTTGGAGGTTTTTATCTAATTCAATACCACAAACTGTTCCAGTTGCTTGATAATCTTTCCAGCCTGAACCTATTAGGTAACCTCTTACAACTGCTTCAATAGGCAGTGGATTCAATCTTTTTACAATCATGCTTCTATTTTTGAAATAAGCCAATTGCTCTTGGTCAGATATTATCTCTTCTAAGCTGACATCATTGGTCAAATGATTGGGTACAATTTCTTGAGTTTGGTCAAACCAGAATTTAGATAATTGCGTTAATACTTCGCCTTTACCAGGGATTGGGTTAGGCAATACAACATCAAATGCAGACATTCTATCGGTGGTAACGATGAGTAAATAATCTTCATTGATTGCGTATATATCTCTTACTTTGCCTTGAGCAATAAGTTCAAGATTTTGTATTTTTTGATTGTTCATTTCTTTATTTTAGTAATTGAGTTAATTTTTTACAAACTTTAGAATGTTTCTATACAAAAGTAAAACTAGTGCATAATGATATTTTAATAGAGGTTGTCAAATAATGACAGATTTTAAAATAGCTCCATCCATTCTTTCAGCTAATTTTGCATGTCTGGGTAAGGAAGTTGAGGATGTTATAGAGGCAGGTGCCGATTTCATTCACTTTGATGTAATGGACAATCATTATGTACCCAATTTGACCTTTGGGCCCGTTATTTGCCAATCATTAAGAGATTTTGGAATTAAAGTTCCTATTGATGTCCATCTGATGGTTGAACCAGTAGATGAATTAGTGGATAGCTTTGCACAAGCAGGAGCCACATTTATTAGTTTTCATCCTGAGGCAACTAGTGATATATCTAATACCATTAATCTAATTAAACAAGCAGGATGCAGGCCAGGACTAGCCATTAATCCAGCTACTTCACTTGATTATCTAAAAAACTGCATTGAGGAGATCGATATTATTATTATGATGTCTGTAAACCCTGGTTTCGCAGGACAGAGTTTTATACCTGAGGTACTTGATAAATTAACTTTAGCTCGTTCCATAATTACAGAATCTGGAAGAGAAATATTCTTGGAGATTGATGGAGGAGTAAAGGCTAATAATATTGCAAGCATTGCAAAGTATGGAGCCGATGCATTTGTTTCAGGATCGGGTATTTTTGGTACCAGTAATTACAAGAAAACAATCGATCATATGCGAGAAGAATTAGCTCAATTATAAGATGGATTAATTAGTAAGATTTCATTGATAATTTGCACTTACATGAGTAGACTACTCATCTTTCAAATAGATTAAAATACTGATAAATGAAAACATTTTCTGCAAAAAATGAAGAAGTTGTTAGAGGTTGGTTCCTAGTGGATGCCAATAATAAAACTTTGGGTAGGCTGTCTACCGAAATAGCTTCTCGATTAAGAGGTAAGCATAAACCTATTTTTACTCCACATGTGGACACTGGTGACTACATTGTAGTTATAAATGCTTCAAAAATTAAAGTTAGTGGTAACAAGATGAACGATAAGATGTATTACAAGCATACTGGCTATATTGGAAATCTAAAAGCAGCAAATTTATCAACTATGTTGGAAAAAAGTCCAGAGAAAGTTTTAATGAAATCCGTTCGTGGTATGCTGCCAAAAAATAAACTTGGTAATGCCATGATTAAAAAATTAAGAATTTTTTCAGGATCGGAGCATACTCATGATGCTCAACAACCCGAATTACTAGAGATTTAAATACTTATGGCATCAGAAATACATTACGGAACCGGAAGAAGAAAAACTTCAACAGCTCGTGTCTTTATCCAAAAGGGAAAAGGCAAGATAGTTGTTAATAAAAAACCTCTCGATGAATTCTTTGACAGAGAAACTGCAAGAATGATTGTTCGCCAACCACTTGAGCATACTGATTTATTAGATAAAATTGATGTTATTGCAACTGTTAAAGGTGGTGGTGGAAGCGGTCAAGCTGGAGCCATCAGACACGGACTTAGTCGTGCACTTTTAAGTTATGATGATACTTTAAGACTTTCTTTAAGAGAACGTGGATTTTTAACTCGAGACGCTAGAAAAGTTGAGCGGAAGAAAGTTGGCTTAAAAAAGGCAAGAAAAGCTACTCAGTTCTCAAAACGTTAGATTCATTTTATTTCCAACATTTTCTTTTGAAGGCTTATGCCTGGAATGGGTGTGTATCCACCTTTTGAATTATCAATCATATTTTTAGGCTTAGATGTAGCAGGAATAATATTTGTTACTGCGGGATTGGCTAATATAAATTTTAAAAAATATTGAGCCCAACTATTGATATTATACTCTTTAGTCCAATTGGGCAGTTTCTTATCCTTTACTTCTTTGAATAATTTTCCTCTCATATAAGGTCGATTGATTATTGTTGCTATGCCTTTGTCTTGGCACAAAGGCAATAGTCTCTTTTCAGCTTCTCTTTCTCCCAAGGAATAATTGAATTGAGCAAAATCAATGGGTTCTTTTCTTATGATGTCTTCCATAGCCTCAAATGCACTCGCTTTATAATGCGTTATGCCAATATAATTAATCCTTCCTTTTTCTTTCAGGACTCTTAAAGTTTTGATGTGGGTTTTCCAATCTCTCAGGTTATGAATCTGTATTAAATCTATCATGGAGGCATTCATTTTTTCAAAGGATGAGTTAATTTGTGTTACCCCTTCATTGTTGCCATCCGTCCATACCTTTGTTGCAAGAAATAATGGATCCTTATGATTGAGCTCTCTAGAGATAATTCCTGTTATTTCTTCTGCCATTCCATACATTGGAGAAGTATCTACCATAGTCCCACCATGGAACAATAATATTTCCAATATTTGTTTTCTAATTTCCAGTAATGCCTTGTTTGGCTTAACATCGAATACTCTAGAGGTTCCCAACCCAATCACTGGTAGCAGTTTTCCAGAAGATGGGATTATTCTTCTTTCCATTAATTCTGTTGAATGGAGTAAGTTAATTTTAGTAGAAGCTGCAATAGGGGATAAACCAATAATTCGCAGCAGTCCTCTTTTGGAAAGTTTCATTCTTTGTTGTATTTTTCTATTTCTTGATCTTTGCCTATTATCAATAGATCCGCAGACCTTAATGAAAAGATTCCATTGGTGACCACACCAGCTATATTATTTATTTTCTTTTCTAAATCGGGTGGGTTTAAGATTTTGAGGTTATGGACATCAAGGATAATATTCCCATTATCGGTAATAAAATCATGCCTGATTTCAGCTTGACCACCTAGTATGGCTAATTCTCTAGCAACTAATGATTTGGCCATCGGTATAACTTCAATTGGCAAAGGAAATTTACCTAGAATATCAACTAACTTAGCACTGTGTGCAATGCATATTATCTTTTGAGAAGCGTTGGCAATAATTTTTTCTCTGGTTAAGGCTCCACCACCACCTTTGATCATATGTAAATGATGGGTGACCTCATCAGCACCATCAATATAAAGGTCTGGTTTACCCACCGTTGAAAGTTCTTCCACTATAAATCCAGCACTTTGCAGCCTTCTGGTTGAGTCCACTGAGCTTGAAACTACTGATTTTATTTTGTGCTTAACACGATCAAGATTTTCAATGAGATAATTGACTGTAGATCCAGTTCCCACCCCTAGAATGCAGTCATGTGTCACATAATCCAAAGATGCTATGGCTGCATTTTCTTTTTCATGATCATTGTTCATAACTTATTCTGACACATCCCTGTCTATATCTGAATGGTATATTTTAGATTCAGTGAAAATCATATCCAAGGGTATATCCCAAGGATTGGGTTGTATTTGATTTTGCTTTTGAAATTCGTAAGCAACTCCTACTAAAATTGGCTTTTTTAAATCATTATCCAATTGTTTATTATCAAGCGTTCGATCGTAGAATCCTCCTCCCATGCCTATACGATTCCCCATTGGGTCAAAAGCAACTAATGGCATAAAAATTAAATCAAGCTCAAACGCAGAAATTTGAGATTCTAGACCCACAATGGGTTCTGGAATTTTGAATCTATTATTTTTTAGATTAGAAGTATTTCTATACTCGCCAAATAATAGTTTCTTTTTTTCTACAATTGGCAAATAAACTCTCTTGTTCTCTTGCCAAAGTATTTCGCATAATGGGTGGACATCAACTTCATTGTTTACAGCATAATAAATGCCAATTTTTGTTAACTCTTTAGAAAACTTAAAAGATCTAATTCTTTCTGTTATAGCTTTAGAGGTTAAACGGAGTTCTTTTTCACTCAATTGAGATCTTTTTTCTTTAATAATGTTTCTAATTTTTTTCATTAGATTTTAAAGTGTTGAAAACCGTCCACAATGACGTAATTTATTGTTGCTCTCAGGCCGGAGCAATTAAGGTGGGTTCAGGCGCATTGGAGCAGGCTTCCCAAAAGAGGTAATGCTCAAAGCCAATGCAGACATTGATCCCTATATATAAACTTAAGGGCCGAGAGTTCTTTAATAAAACTCGTTCATTGCAGGCGGTCATCAGATTGTTATTGTAGCTTTAATTCTGTTTCAGAGTTAAGAGAATTCTTAACTTGTTTATTGATTCCTTCCAGTCTCTTCTTAATTTCAATCATGTCGAGTTCTGCATCATGTTCTGTTCTTATATTAGCAGCCATATCAGAACTTCCATTGATTGCGTCTCTTGCTATATTAAGAGCAGCCATAACTGCAATTCTGTTGATGCTAAAAGCGGTTCCTTGAGATTTAATTTTTGTCATAGTCTCATCAACCAAGGTGGCAGCTTTGATGAGGTATGTTTTTTCTTCAGAAGAACATTTGATGGTGAATTCTTCACCCATAATTGCAACTGTTACTTTTTCACTCATGCGCTATTTTCAATTTCATTTAAACGATCTAAAATTATCTCAGCTTTGTTTTTAGCGAGACTATTCTTCTGTTTCATTACTTTATAATCTTCAATTAATTCAGAATTCTCATCTTTAAGTGATTGATTTTCAAGATACATCTGATCTTTTTCTTTAATGAGGTCTTCGATGCGGTTTTCCAGGGAATCAATGGCGGACAAAACTTCATTTTCAGATATACTTTTCATATCTATAACTATAATTTGATCCAATCAATCGGTCAAATAAGCTTGAATATTTAATAAAAAATTACTTTAAACTGTAACAAATGATGAATTATAAAGACTTAGACGACCTCAGAAAAAGAGCCTCGGATTCAATGGATATTGCTGAATATCATGGCATTATCTGCTTGTATTTATGTTGCAATATTGATTCCTTTGAAGACTTGCTGCCCTCAGAAAAGAGTTATGATGAAAGTCATGTATCCATACAAGTTGTAGAGTTTAGAAATGCTTTATTGGATTTAATTAACAAAACCTCCAATGAACTTAATTCAACTGAATTACCATTTTTATTACTTCTACCCAGTGATGATGAATCATTGGAAAAAAGAACCGCAGCACTGTCTTTATGGTGCCAAGGTTTTATTGATGGTTTGGGGCTTGTGATCTCTGAGGATAGCGCTTCTTTAGGCGAATCATCTATGAGTTTACTAAGTGAAATATTTGACGATTTTTCGCAAATCTCTACACTAACTCCCCATTCAATTAAGAATGAAGAAGAGGAAGAATTGGCTTTTATTGAATTGCTTGAGTATGTTCGAGTGAGTACAGAGTTAATTTTTGAAGAAATTAAAATAAAAATATGAAGAATTTAGAATTTAAATCAAGAAGAAATAAGCTAGCTAAGACTATTGGTAAAAGTGGTGTTGCAATTATTGCTACTGCTGATTTAAGCACTAGAACAAATGATACTTATTATCCATTTCGTTCCAATAGTGATTTTTACTATTTTACTGGTTTTTTAGAACCCAATGCTTTAATGGTTTTAGCTCCTGGACGTCCAGAAGGGGAATTTATTTTATGTGTACGACCCAAAAATCCATTAATGGAGACTTGGGAAGGGCATATGGAAGGCTTGAATGGAGTGATTAATAATTATAACGCTGACCAGTCTTTTGATATAGCAGATATTGATAGTATTTTAAAAGATCTTTTGCATGGTAGGGAAAGAGTGTTCTACTCCATTGGCAAACATAAAATTTATGATGATAAGGTGACAGAAGCATTCAAAACTTTGAGAGAAAGCCAACGACAAGGCGGAGTGGTGCCTAATGAAATTGTTTCTGTAGATACAATTATTCATGACATGAGACAGATCAAATCAAGAAAAGAGATACAGCTTATGAAGGAGGCAGCCCGCATTGGAGTTGAAGCACATCTAAGGGTAATGAATGAATGCAAACCGAGTGTTTATGAATATCAGATAGAAGCATCCATTAATCATCAATTTGGTCAATATGGAACAGTGCCTTCATACAATAGCATTGTGGCATCTGGCGATAATGCTTGCACACTCCATTATGTTGAGAATCAATCAATGATGAAGCAAGGGGATTTGCTATTAACGGATGCTGGTTGTGAATATCAAATGTATGCATCTGATATCACCAGAACAATTCCAGTCTCAGGACAATTTACTAAAGAACAGAAAGCTATTTATTCAATCGTTCTAGAAGCTCAGAAAAGCGTTATTTCTTCTGTAAAACCAGGTCAAACTTTCGAAAAGATGCAAAAGAATTGCATTGAGATTATCACAAGAGGTTTAAAAAAATTGGGCATACTCAAAGGAAGTGTATCGAAGTTAATTAAAGAAGAATCTTACAAAGATTTTTATATGCATGGAATAGGGCATTGGCTGGGAATTGATGTACATGATGTTGGTTCTTATGTTAATGAGAAGGGAAAATCCAAACCATTTGCCCCTGGAATGGTAATTACTGTCGAACCTGGGATTTATATCTCCAAGAAGACAAAGACCATCGATAAGAAATGGAAAGGAATTGGAATTAGAATTGAGGATGATGTTTTAGTAACCCCATCAGGCTGCGAGGTTTTATCTGGAGACCTTCCAAAAGAGATTGATGCCATCGAAGCCATGATGTCTAGTAATTAATAAATAAAGGAATTCATTATGTCAATAATAGTTTGTGGCTCAGTGGCTTACGATAACCTAATGGAATTTGAAGGTAATTTTGGAGACTACATACTGCCGGATCAGATTCATATTCTTAGTGTTGCATTTACTGTACCCAACTTAAGAAAAGAGTTTGGAGGTTGTGCTGGTAATATTGCTTATAACCTGAACCTTTTAGGGATGAATCCTATTATTAATGCGACAGTCGGTCAGGATTTTGATACTTACAAACAATGGCTTGTAGAGAATGATATTTCCATTGAGTCCATTAAAGTTCTTGAGGATAAGTACACTCCACAGTGTTTCATTACCACCGATGCTAATAATAATCAGCTGACTTCTTTTCACCCAGGCGCTATGGACGAAGCTCACTTAAATCCAATACCGAATCGAGATGATATCGAGCTTGCAATCATAGCACCCGATGGAAAACAAGGAACCATTCAACATGCCGAAGAACTGAGTGAAAGAAATATCCCATTAATTTTTGATCCAGGTCAAGGCATAGGTTTGTTTAATAAAGAGGAAATTAGTAAATTGGTTTCCCTATCTGATTACGTGGTTTTAAATGAATATGAGTCCACTTTATTGGCTGAGATTATGGGACAAGGCATTGTTGATATAGCAACAACATTGAAAGCTGCAATAGTCACCAAAGGCGCTAAAGGATCGGATATATTTGTTGATGGTGATTGCATTCATATTGAGCCAATCTCAGTGGAAAATGAAGCGGACCCAACGGGCTGTGGAGATGCTTATAGAGCTGGATTGATTTATGGAATTGTTAATGGATTGTCTTGGGAAGAAACTGGCAAACTAAGTTCAATGATTGGGGCGATTAAAGTAAGTCATAATGGCACTCAAAATCATACCTTTACTGCCAATGAACTGTTGGAAAAGGTTTAAATTGAAGAGAATTTATTCTTCTCAGACCAAGAATAAATAATTGGCACGACGATCAAACTTAAAAAAGTTGAACTGACCATTCCACCAACAACAGCAATGGCAAGCGGTTGACTTAATTCTGTACCAGCACCAATACCGAGTGCTGGCATTAACATGGCTAATATCAGTGTGAGTGTCGTCATCAAGATGGGCCTCAATCTCCTTGGGCAAGCCTCCAGTAGCGCTTCATCAATGCTGTATCCACTTTCTCTTTCTTGATTGGTTCTATCAATCAATAGGATGGAATTCTTTGCCACCAAACCCGTGAGTAAAACGAGACCAGTCATGGAGAATACATTGAGAGAGGAGCCCACCAACCATAAACCAAAAGTGCCTCCAATGACTGCTAATGGTTGCGAGACCATAATGATTAGCGGCTGACTGAATGAATTAAACTGAGAAGCTAGAACCATATAAACCAAGAGTAGACCGGTAAGAAAGGCAAAAAGCATCTGAGTACTTGTTCTTTTATATTCTTTTGCTCGGGCAAAAAATCCAACTTCATAGCCCAGTGGAAGAGTGCCTTCGGCAGCTGTTTCTATGATATCAATAGCTTCACTGATTGGGACTGTTGGATCACTATAAAAGTAAACACTGTAGCCTCTATCCAATCGAGTAATCTCTGCAGGACCCACATCTTCTGTAAAAGTTGCAACTGTATCCAATCTAACCAGATTACTATTCGGTGTTCTTAGGTATATTTTATTAAGGTCACTGATTGCCATATCACGTTCTGCTTTGAGTCGGACCTTGTAACGCTCTCCATCACCCACAGAATCATTGTATCGAGCTACATCAATACCACCTGCAAATATATTAGCAGCTTCAGCCACAGTTCTAGTGGACAGTCCTAATTCTGATATTAATTCTCTATTAATATTAAGATTGACTTGAGGCAGATTCATTTCTAGACTCGAATCAACATTACCCAATTCTGGTGATTCTTCCACCTTAATTAAGAATTGTTGAACCGCAGACTCTAAAACGCTTAAATCAGGTCCAGAAATTGTAAATTGCATTGCCTCACCTCTTGTACCAGAAGCAAAAGCAAAACTCGAAGGGAATGCTTTAATTCCAGGTATTGCTTTTAAGTCGCTTCGAATCATTGGGATCATATCGTATTGTTTCAGCTGTCTGATATTCCTAGGTTTTAATTTCACATAAATGGCACCAACATTAACCGCTTGGCTTTCTATGCCTGCTCCCATAACTGTAAAGAGCGATTCAATGTCGTCATACTCTTTGACTATGGATTCAACTTTTAAAAGACGGTCATTAATATACTCGAGACCAGTTCCAACTGGAGTTTTAACCGTGATAATAAATTGACCTTCATCCTCTTCAGGAAAAAAACCACCGCCGAGTTGTCCAAATAAAACTAGGGTGATCATAAGTATGGGTAGTCCGGATAATAAAATTTGCTTTTTATGTGCAAGAGACCACCGTATTAATGTTTGATATTGATTCTCAATTTTCTTAAAGCTTTGATCAAAGCGATTGAACAGATTATTGGTATTTTGAGTTGGTTTTAAAAACTTAGAGCAGAGCATTGGCGTTAATGTTAACGCTACAAACGTTGAAACCATTACTCCTGTGGACACAACTATGCCAAAAGATTTAAAAAATCGTGCAGCAATACCTTCCATGAAAAAAACAACAGTAAATAAAGCTACCAATACAAGTGTTGATGCAACGATGGGTAAAAATACTTCATTGGCCCCTTTAATGCTTGCTTCGTATCGGTTTGGGTTGGATTTATTCATGTTTAAGTTTCGTTGAGAATTTTCTAGAACAACAATTGCATCGTCCACAACAATACCTATCAATAGAAGCAACCCTAGCATTGTCATTGTGTTGAGAGTTAATCCAAAGAGATACATAATAAAAATAGAGCCAAACAAAGAGACTGGTATTGTTGCACTGACAATAGCCATTCCTGAGAAGCTTCTCAAAAAGAGTAAAACGATCAATGCTGCAAATACAGCTCCAATAAATAAGTTTTGACCTAAGCCATTGATTAAAGAGTAGATGTACTCACTGTCGTCTTTTGCGATATCAATGGTTATACCTTCTGGGAGTGTTGGATTGATCACTGTCTCAATTCTTTCTTTTACTCTCTCAACAATTTTTACAGTGTTCTCGCCTCTGATTTTTGTCACACCAATTCCAATAGAAGGTTTTCCATTAAATCTAGCCATTTTTCTGAAATCCGATACATCATCTGTAATTTCAGCAATATCATTCAAACGAATGGATCTGTTTTGATCGTACCCAATAATCATTTTTCCAACATCTTTAGGGCTATGAGATTCAAGATCAAGCTTAAGTAGATCTTCTTTTTTGTTGTCAATTAGAAAACCACCTGGCAGCTTAATGTGTTCATTCTTGAAAGCCAGAACAATGTCTTGAACTGTAATTCCAAAAGCACTCATTCGATCAAAATTTAAATTCACTCTGATGTTTCTTTCTTGTTCACCACCAATAAGAATAGTGGCAACTCCATCAATGGTTTCCAGTCTTTTTTTGATAGTATTTTTTGCATAAACACTTAGTTCTTGCAGAGTTCTATCACCCGTCAGTGCAAGCCATATAATTGGAATCTCACCGGTTTCAATTTTAGTAATGATCGGAGTTTTCGCATCTTCTGGCAGTTGATAGAGTATTTGATTAACCTTGGATTGAACGTCATTAAATGCTACTTCTAGATCTTTTTCTAAAAAAAACTGAGCAAAAACATTGGATACTCCTGGTGCTGATCGTGACCTGATATCCTCAATACCAGGGATACTATTAACAGCTCCCTCAATAATATTAGTCACGCTTGAGTCAACAACATCAGGGTTGGCACCAGGTAGAATAGTGGTAACTGAGATAAGTGAAAAATCAATATCAGGTGATCTGTCTATGGATATTCTATTTACCGAGATAACACCAAATAGAATAATCAGTAGATTTAGCATTGCTGCAAAGACATAACGTTTAACGGATATTTCTGCGATGCTCATTTAATCGTTATTGATGCTTATTTCACTGCCATTCGTTAAAAAGCCTGCACCATCAAGAGCAACTATATCTCCTTTCATTAAGCCCGATTTGATATGAATGAAGCCATTTTTTTCAAGACCGGTGTCTATTGGTCGTTCAACCACTGTGTCTTTGTCAATGAGATAAGCAACATTGCCAATGGAACGTCTGACAACAGCTAGCTGAGGTAATACTAGAGCATTTTTTATAGTCGATAAAATAATGGTTGCTTGAGTACTTGCTCCTGGAACCCAGAATCCAGGATTTTCAAAATCGACTATCGTTATTATTGAGCGACTGTTTGAATTGATATCTGGTTTAATGTCTTTGATTGTAGTTTCAACCATTTGATCTTTTGATGTTGGTGTTCTAAGAAATACAGTTAATCCTTTTTTGAGTTTTAGATTTTGATACTCTGGGAATGAAAGCGCCACCCTAAGATTATTAGTATCAACCAATTCAAAAACTATCACACCGGTCTGTACAAAGTCACCCACATCAATATTTTTTGCAGAAATTTTAGATGTAATGGGTGCTTTGATTTCTGTTTCTTGTAAGAGCCTCTCACTATTGTTTAATTGAGCTTCTGCTGCATTGATTTGCTCCTTCAAAGCACTGTACTCGGCACGAGAACGGTCCATCATTTCTGCAGAAACCAGGTTGTCTTTAAACAATTCCTCAGCTCTTTTTACATCAAGCTCTTGATTGATTAATAAAGCAGAAAGTCTTGCCATTTCTGCTTTTGATTGAGCCAGTTGCAGGCGATACTTTTCTGGATCAATTTTAGCCAAGACTTGTCCTTTCTTGACTTCATCACCAATATCAGCAAGCACTTCAATAACTCTTCCAGATACTTCTGCTGCTAGACTTGGTGATGCCCGACTAAAGATCATACCCATGACACTTTCTTCTTCTTGTAGATCCATCGTAATCACACTTGTTGTGCTGATGGTTGTTTGAGCAAAAATAATTTGCGAGCTAAAAAAGAGTAGGGCAGTGAATAAATAACCTTTATTATTATTTTTAATTTTAGTCATTTATTTATTAATCCATTGATAAGATTCTCAGTCATTTGATCTGTAATGTGTATATTTTTATGAGGATCTGAGTCCCCTAAGATTTCTTTAGAGACACTTTGAAAAACAAGATAAGAAAAAGTAGGAGAGAGGAACTGTATAGCTAGTAATTTACTGTCACAAGTTCTTGTAATCTCATTATTTTTCTTAGCTTGATCTATTAAGTTAACAACCATCTCGAAATTTGTGAGAAAAAAAGTCCTCTTATCATACATGCTATTTCTATCAATAAGATCAGAGAACTCTTTTAAAAGAAGTTTTGTTTTTTGAGGATCACCCATTAATATTTTTAGATGTTCTTTTACAAAAAATCTTATCTTATCTAGATAAGTCCCTTCAAATCTTTCAGTTTCTTTTAACAAATCAGCAACTCGTTGATGGCAGTTAAAAAGCAATTGATTGTAAAGGTCTTCCTTTGATTCGAAGTGATGATATAGATTACCCTTGCTCATACCAGATTTTTGAGCAATCTGATCCATAGAGACAGAACTGAAACTTTTTTCTGCAAAAAGTTTTTCAGCTGCTTTAAATATAGTGTCTATACCATTCAAGGCTTAACCCTCTCTTTCATCATTTATTTATAGTCCTTAATTATCTCATTCCAAACCGACTGGTTGGTCAGTATATAGGTAAAAAAAGTGTTTTCAATACTATTTTATGAGATCTCTTAATTCAGCAGTAAAGGTAGTTCTACCATGCTCTGTTTGGGTAAGTTTCACAGGAATGTAATCCAATTCTTTTGCCAACCAAAGTGTGTTTATTTTTTCAGAATCTGTTTTAGAATGTTCGATCTTTATACTATCAAACTTACCAAAAGGTACTCCAATAACTTCTGTTTCATTCCCTCTTTTTATTACTATGTTTTTCAACACATCTTTATCCAATATTGTTATCAGTTTTAAATCGTCATTTTCTCTAATTGCATTAATTATTTGTAATTGAAGGAGTACTCTATCAATTACTTGTTCTTCCAATGATAGATTAATTATTCTTTCTTTATAAAGACCTTGAATTTTATTATTTTTCCAGTCAAAGAGTACCTCAGATTTAATATTCCTGATTGAATTATCTAAGTTGTACTGGATAGATTTTAGAGCTCCCTTATCAATTTTAAATAAACTTTTTTCAGAAACGGAACCATTGGCTAACATTTTCCATATCCCGGTTGCATTGGTCACCATTTCAAAACTATAGGTATCATCATTGTTGCTAATTAATTCAGATCTAAGTTGACCTTGAGCCTGCTTTATATTTGCATCATAAATAGCCTGAAAATCTGATGGTATTGCCCAAATCGATTCTATGAATATTGCCGAAATGAATGATATTAATATTAAAAATCTCATCATTTACATTAGTTTAGAAATTGTCTCAGTACGCCATTTTTCGCTTATTTCAATCTGGTTGAAACAAAATATATGGTATCCAGCAAGATTGGTGTCAGCAATATCTTTATACTCAGAAATACTTGTTACCAATTTATCTGGATTATAGATACTAGACTTCATTAATTCAGCCGCAACTTGAGATTTTTTTCGCAAGAAACGCAGGGAGTTCCCAACACCTATTCTAAGAGAAGTTCTAAGAAGACGTCCTCGCTCAATGACGCCAGGCAATCCGACCCAAACAGGAAGATGGACGCCTTGCTGATTAATTCGAACCAACCAGTCACCTAATATATCGGCATCAAAACACATTTGAGTAACAATGTAATCTGCTAAATCTTTTTTCTTTTCAAGTGCTTCCATTAAGATTTTTTCGTTAATATCTGGGTGCCCCTCAGGATGCGCAGCAATTCCAATCTTTTTTATATTATGACCAGATTTCTGCAAAGCTTTAAGAAGATCATAGGCATTATTAAACTCACCCATTGGTTCAGGTAGGTCACCACCAGGCACAAAAATATTCTCAATACTCAATGCATCGAGTCTTTTGACGATAGTTTCAAGATGTTTTTCCCCCGTTACGGATTTCGCTGCAATATGCGGAATAACCTGAAAACCTTGTGCCATAAGTTTTCCACTTAGCTCTATGGTTTCATCTACACCTTTTGTTGGCGAGCATGTGACAGACACATGCATGTTTCGCTGAAGAGTTCCAAGCCTCTTTTCAATACCTGGAACTGGAACAATTTCCATATAGGCGTTTTCCAGATCCTTTCGCATGCGCTTACCGACAGCTTCTGAAGGTTTACTCATGTTAATAATTTTCTCCTATCAAGATGATTTGCTATATCTAAGAAAAAACATCTTATTTATTCTTAGTGTTTAATTTATTCGAAAGTTTTAACGCTGTGGTTTCAAGGTTTTGAACTAATACTTGCGAGGGGATATCATGCCAATAAATATTAATTTTTTTAAGCAGAGCTTTGTCGACGCTCTGTCACCATAGCCACTGCAACCGCAGCTGCCTCAGCTGAATCCCTACAATATCGATCTGCACCAACAGCTGCTCCAAATTCTTCATTCAATGGAGCGCCCCCAACAAGAACAATATAATCATCTCGTATTCCTCTTTTTACCATTTCATCTATTACTACTTTCATATAGGGCATGGTTGTAGTAAGAAGAGCCGACATTCCCAATACATCGGGTTTATGTTTTTCCATTGCAGCAAAAAAATCTTCCACCGAACTATTAATGCCAATATCAAACACCTCAAAACCTGCTCCTTCTAGCATCATGCCAACAAGATTTTTTCCAATATCATGAATATCGCCTTTAACCGTCCCAATAACCATAGTACCAACTGGTTTAGCGCCGGTCTCAGCCAATAAAGGTTGAAGGATAGCCATGCCGCCTTTCATAGCATTTGCTGCCATTAAAACCTCTGGCACAAAAAGAATCCCGTCGCGAAAATCTATGCCAACAATAGTCATTCCAGCCACAAGCGCCTCATTTAAGACCTTCTCTGGAGACCAATCACGTGACAATAATATGTTAGTGCCTTCTTCTATTTCTTCCTTAAGGCCATCATATAAGTCATCGGCCATTTGCTCCACAAGCTCTTCATCGGATAAATCAGCTAAGATAATATCCTCTTCATTTTCCTCATTCCAGTCGCTCATAAAATAATCTCACTCAATTGTTAATTGGTAATCTAAAATACTTCATAATGATTTAAATCAATAATCCCTATCTTCAAATTCAGATTTTCTCTTAGCTATAAACTCAAGTAAAGCTTCATCAATTGCAGGATCCAATTTTGGAGGTTCGTATTCTTTTAACATTTCTTTCCATTTTAAATTGGCACGCATTGCGCAGTCAAAGCTTCCTTCTTCTTCCCATTGCTCAAAACTATTGTTATCAGCGAGTTCAGACCGATAAAAAGCTGATTCAAAATTGGCTTGTGTATGCGCCGCACCTAAAAAGTGACCGCCTGGACCAATCTCCCTGAAAGCATCCATTGCTTGAGCATTTTCAGATAAATCAACACCTTCAAGCATCACAGCAAGCATTCCCGCTTGATCTGCATCCATTATAAATTTCTCATACCCCATAGAAAGACCGCCTTCAAGCCAGCCGGCTGTATGCAGCATAAAATTGACTCCCGCTAAGGCAGAAGCTTGCAATGTATTAGCTGATTCATAAGCAGCTTGCGCGTCCGGAATTTTTGATGCGCATAATCCACCACCGCTTCGAAAGGGCACCCCTAATCGTCTAGCAAGCGCACCCACAATTGTCATTACATGACCAGGCTCTGGAGTGCCAAATGTGGGGGCTCCTGATTGCATAGAAACTGCGCTTGCAAACGTTCCAAATATTACCGGAGCTCCTGATTTAACAAGTTGAATATATGCCATGCCTGCAAGTGCTTCAGCAAGAATCTGTGTAACGGTACCTGCTATGGTAACTGGCGACATTGCTCCAGCTAGAATAAAGGGTGAAATCATTGTTGCTTGATTATTCTCAGCATACACAGTGGCAGCACCAAGCATTGTGTCATCAAACGTTAAAGGTGAATTAGCATTAATTAAGCTGGTTAAGACAGTATTTTCTTCGAGAAAGGTTTCGCCAAAAACTAACTTCGCCATTGACACAGTATCTTCAGCTCTTTTCGGATGTGTTACCGATCCCATAAATGGTTTATCACTGTATTTGATATGACTGTATATCATGTCAAAGTGACGTTTATTGACAGGTACATCAACTGGCTCACATATAGTTCCACCCGAGTGGTGAAGATTTGGGCTCATGTATGCTAATTTTACGAAATTTCTAAAATCTTCAATTGTTGCGTATCGCCGACCTTTATCTAAATCCCTAACAAATGGTGACCCATAAGCTGGAACAAG
>JAQWQE010000020.1 GCA_029244925.1 Gammaproteobacteria bacterium
TGCTGCAGCAATCATGGCCGTTAATGATTCAAGTATAAAAAATAAACTTATTGAATACAGAGCTACTCAAGCTCAAAAAGTGATTGAAGCTAAGTTAGATTAATCTTTGTTCTTTTCTGAGAAAATAATCTTTCTATATCCTAATAAGACAACCCCAAATAAACAAACTAGGAATCTTTCAAATAATGCTAGCTAAGCTGTACCACCGACTGTTAGTTTTTCAATTCTCATAGTCGGTTGACCTACATTAACAGGAACAGTTTGTCCGTCTTTACCACAATTTCCAATCCCAGGATCTAGGGCTAAATTATTCCCAATCATGGACACTTGATTTAAGGCTGAAGGACCATCGCCAATCAGCATGGCACCTTTAACTGGGGCACCTAATTTCCCATCTTTAATTAAATAAGCTTCGCTGGCAGAAAAGACAAATTTTCCTGATGTAATATCAACCTGGCCTCCGCCAAAGTTTTTTGCATAAATTCCAGAATCCACTGATTGTATAATTTCTTCATGTTCATGAGTGCCTGACATCATGAAGGTATTCGTCATTCTTGGTATGGTTTGGGATGCATAAGACTCTCTTCTTCCATTGCCTGTTGATTTTGCATTCATTAATTTAGCATTCAGTCTGTCTTGCATGTAGTTGGTTAATTTACCATCCTCAATTAAGACGGTGCGTTGAGTAGGCTCTCCCTCATCATCAATATTGAGTGACCCTCTCTCTCCTTTCATGGTTCCATCGTCAATTACTGTACAAATCTTAGAAGCAACTTGTTCCCCCATAAGTCCTGAGAATGCTGACGTTTTCTTTCTATTAAAATCACCTTCCAAGCCATGGCCAATGGCTTCATGTATTAAAACTCCAGGCCATCCAGAGCCAAGAACTACTGTCATTTCTCCTGCAGGTGCTTCTATGGCTTCAAGATTTAATAGAGCCTGATCGACAGCCTCACCAGCATATTTCTCAATAGTCATCTGATCGAAGAAATTATAGCCAACACGACCTCCTCCACCACTTGAACCTCTTTCTCTCCTGTTGTCTTCCTCAACTATGACATTCACACTCATTCTTACCATGGGTCGAATATCTGCGGCCAATCTTCCATTTTGATCAACAATAAGTACGACTTCATTACTCCCTGCCAACGTGGCTATAACCTCTTTCACTCGATGATCTTTTGCTCTAGCTTTTTGATCCACTAGTTGTAAATACTCAATCTTTTCTTGATCGGTTATTGAATCTATTGGGTTAATCGGAGGATACAAGTCAAGTTGCTGAGTTTGAGGGTTAATATTATGGGTTAGAGTTTTATTACTATTGGCTATAGTCCCTGCAGCCTTTGCTGCATCTTGAAGGGATGACTTTGAAAAAGATTCAGAGTAAGCAAGACCTGACTTTTCACCTGTAATCGCTCTAAAACCAACGCCTTGTTTGTTCGAGAAAGATGATTTCTTAACTTCGCCATCCTCTATAGACCAAGATTCATGATTAATGGCTTGAAAATAGATGTCTCCCATGTCAGCACCATAAGCAAAAAGATCGCCCAACAAAGCATTGAGATCATTGTCATTTATATTATATGGGTCAAGCAGAATTGACCTTGCTTGACTAAGGCAATCAGTCATAATTAATTCTCCTATGAGACAGTGCTGGGAACTTTGACCTAATTTCTGCCAAGTGATCTAAATCTATTTCTGAAACCACCAATCCATTGCCAACAGGCAGTTCATCTTTAATTTCTCCCCAAGGATCCACAATCATAGAATGGCCATAAGTTTTTCTATTTCCATAATGCTCACCCCATTGAGCTGAACCCACCACATAACAAAGATTCTCAATAGCTCGACTGGCTAGGAGTGTATGCCAATGAGCTTGTCCTGTTTCATAAGTAAATGCTGCTGGTACAGTGATTATGTCTATCTCTCCAAGTTGACGATAAAGTTCTGGGAAACGAACATCATAACAAATAGACAGTCCCACCTTTACATTCAATTCACTGCCAGTCATAAAATTAATGACGTCTCTTCCAGCCTCTATTGAGGCGGATTCATTGTAGGCTTTGCCATTCACTTCAACATCAAAAAGATGAATTTTATCGTAATATGCTATCTCATTACCTTGATCATTATAAGCAATTGATCTTGCCAAACTTTTGCTACCAGCTGCGTTCTTAATTGGAATTGATCCAGCAATGATTGAAAGCCCCAGTTGTTTTGATTGTTTGGAAAGAAAGCTCTGTATGGGACCGTCTTGATAGTCTTCCATGATTTCATTGACCAATTGCTTGGGGTATCCCATAAAAGCAAAATTCTCTGGCAAAAGAACCATATCAACCTTTTGGCTGCAGGCTTCAATCAGTAACGATTCCGTCAACAAGAGATTTTCTTGCACGGAATCTGAAGAATTCATTTGAATTGATCCAATCTTCATTATTGCTGTATTAATTTATTATTGAAGGATTATTATGCAACTCTTGTGACGCAATTACATCAGGAATAAAGTTATTGCAATCTTCTATCATTGTGAGATTAACGTCTTTAGAAATATCACTGATTATTGGCTGATTCCAGTCTCCATTAATCGAGTAGTAAGCCAATCCAACATCTTTTAAAGGTCGCCTAAATAACTTTGTAAAAAGAAAAACACTCGCAGCAGCGGCTGGGCCTCCAAGCATAGCTCCACCCATTGGCAACATGTCAGAAACGGCTGGCTGAACAATTGCCATTTGATTGTATTGCCTTTTTTTAGTATCAGTTGCACCTATAATGACCACATCTGCAGGAGCTGATTTAATGGTTAAATCACAAGTGTAAGCCAATCCATCCCTAAAACTGAAGTTACCATTCATTCTATCAAATGAAAATTCATTGCTGAATAGATCACTGAAATCAAGAAGCAATCTCTTCGGTAACTCCGAGATACTCAATAAACCCAAGGCTTTTCCAGGAATTCTCTTTTTGGTATCAATTTCTCCATTTTTTATCTTAACTTCAGCTGTCCCTATTGCATTAAGAATCTGATTTCTTCTTGGCAGAGTCGACCAATATAAATTAATATAAAATTCGGACTCCTTGCTCTGAAGAACGCTCTGCACACCAAAGCCTTTCTGTATACTCTTAAGATCATTAGCATTGGCTTTAATGTTCTTTAGTTCCAATGAAGGTCGATTTATTTTTTTCTTTTTTAGAATAAAAAATTGTTTTAAAGGAATCTGATTCATTAAAAAACCTTTATTCTCATCGTGAGTAAATAAAAGATCACTGCCATCGATCAATATTGATCTTAGAACAAGGGTTCTATTGATTACTGAACTCATTAAATCAATTTTAAGGGAAAATCTTTCTACGATGAGAGGATTGGTATCCTCCTCATTTAATCGCAATGAAATATTTTTAAAATGAAGTTCTGGATCAATAATAATTTCATTAAGAGAAAACCATTTAAAGGTTAATTCCTCATAACTTGAATCGAGGCTTAAAGCTTTATTGAGTCTCAATACAACTTGTTCTTCTTGGTCAATAATTTGCTGATTCAAGTAATAAGGGACTTGATAAAGCCCGAATAAACTAAGGAGTATAAATAAAATAAAAAATATTTTTTTCATTACAAAATTGTATCTAAATAATCATTAAGAAATACAAATTATATGAATTAATTATGAAAACAATATGAACATTAATTTCTATGGTATGGCTGACCATCTAATATAGTCCAAGAGCGATAAATTTGCTCTGACATTAAAACAGGAACCATGGCATGAGGAAGCGTCATTATTGATAAAGACAAAATAGTTGATGCCCTATCCTTAATTGCTTCAGAGAAACCATCGGGACCCCCTATGGCAAACACTGGATTCTGACCATTCAGCAACCAATCATCCATCCATGAAGAAAACTCAATACTGCTTAATTGCTTACCTGTTTCATCTAGAACTATCAATAAATCCGTTAAATTAACATGTTTTAGTAGGGCTTCACCTTCCTCTAATACAGCTGCTTTAACTGGTTTTGTTTTGGATCTCTTTACCATGGGTATCTTAATATGATCCAACTGTATATGTCTGGGTAATCTTTTTTTATACTGAAAAAAAAGATCATCAAAAAGTGTATTTTTTTTTGAAGTGACTGAAAGAATCTTTATTTGCATTTTTTATTTGAATGAGTTCCCAACACTCCAAAGATCATCTAATTTATAAAATAATCTTACTTCATCAAGCATGACATGAAGAATGATGACTCCAAGATCAATCAAAATCCATTGACCGGACTCATAACCTTCTATTCCTAATATTGTATAGCCCTCTTTCTTGGCTTTTTCACTCACTTTATCTATAACAGACCGAGCATGCCTAGAGGATGTTCCTGTGGTAAAAATCATATGATCGGTTAGTGATGAATGCCCAGAAACATCAATGCTCTTAATATCAAGAGCTTTCATGTCATCGAGCACATTGAGTGTTAAATCTAAGATTTCCATTTTCATCGCTTGGCATTATGCTGTTTTGAAGACAACATTAAAAGCAAATTTCCCACTTCATCCCATGGATTGCCTTTTTTAACCCCTTTTATAGTTTTATCTACTTCGCATGCCTGATGAATTAAATCGTCTATATTTTTTTTACTTCGAGATGATAAAAAATCTCCGGTCATTCTTTGTTTATTTGACCATATTCTGGCTTTTTGCATTGCCTGCTTAACTGACTGTCCATCGTCAATATCAATTATTATATTGCTCAGTTGATTCAATACATAATTAACAGCCCTCATTAACTCAAATGGTTGCATGCCCTCGCTTTTTAGGCGTCTAAAAATTCTAAACACTCTACCTTTCTTAGTCATCATAGCTGCATCCATTAACTCAAATACATCAAAATGAGCACCATCTGCCACACAATTAGAAACGTCTTTTATCGTTACTATCTCTCTTACCTCCATCATAATAAGACGGTCAATGGACTGCTTTGCGACCATCAAATTTCCTTCAGTAAATAAAACAAACATATCAAGTGCATCTCGATCAATCTCAAGACCTTTGCTGGATAACCTTGATTGTATCCATCTGGGATAATGTGATGAATAGACTTTGTCGCATGAAACACTGATCGCTTTCTTTTCGAGAGTCTTAAACCATTTAGCTCGCTTAATATCGGATTCCATTTTTCCTGCAACAATAACCAACATGGCTTGATCATGCACTTCATCAATGAGGTTAATAATTGATTCTGAACCCTGTTTACCAGGCCTTGAATTGGGTATATTTATTTCGAGGTATTGCTTACCACCAAACAATGATTGACTTTTAAAGCTACTGTTAATTTCATTCCAGTTAAATCTTCCACTGACGGTATATTTATTTTTATCGCTAAAGTCATTGGCCAAGGCTGTTTTTCTAATAAGATCTAAACTCTCAAGAATCAGTAAATCCTCTACCCCATAAATAAAATAAATTGGCTGTAAGCCTTTCTTTAGATGCTGGTTCAATGCACTGGATTTTATTATCATCTTTATTTGCTTATAGTTATGGCTTTGGTTCTATCGAGTAGAGGAATGCCATCCATTACAGGATAAAAATAGGTTTCACTCTTATTGCATAAAGCCTGTCTTAACTCTTGCTCTATTGTAACTTCATTCAGATTTTTGACCTTGCCACTTCTTATCTGATCATTAATCTTTTCTAGAGAATCCTCACTCATAAGTAATAAATTTTCTCCAGAGTGAGGGCATTTTAATAGTTTTAGTATTTTTGGGTCCATTGTGGTTAATGCTTATGTGACTTAAATAAGTTAAAACTTTCTGGGACTGGATCGTAGCCAGCCTCAAAAAATGGGTTGCATTTTATAAATCGAGCCAAAAAAAGAACTGATCCTCTGAAAAATCCAAAACGTTCCAATGATTCCAAAGCATATTGTGAGCAAGTTGGTTGAAATCTGCATCTGGGTCCAAAAAAAGGTGAAATATATTTTTGATAAAATTGTATTAAATGCTTCATATATTTTTTACTATCAGTCCAGCATCTTGCTTAATCCTCTTTATCATTAAATTTAGCCCATTGTTACGTGTAGTGCTCAGGTGTTCGCTTAAACCAATCAATGATATGAAACTAGGTTCAGTCTCTACAATATCTCTTGGATTTTTGTTGTTATAGATTCTCATTAAAAGAGCGATCAAACCTGAGACAATCGCTGAATCACTTACAGCAGAACAAGTGAATAAATTATTTTCCAACCCAGTCTTAAACCAAACACTGGATTGACAACCATGAATTTTATTATCTTCTGTCTTCCATTCATCAGGAAAGTTTTCTAGCTGCTTGCCCAAATCAATTAAATACTCATACTTTTCCATCCAAGTATCAAAAATTTCGAATTCTTGAGATATCTCCTGTTCTATAATTTTTATAGATTTTAAATGTTTCATTATAATGCTTTAAACATCCATATAACGCCAAAAAACGCCTTTGGGTCCGTCTTCAATAATTATTCCTGATTCTAGAAGAGTTTCTCTAATTTCATCTGCTTTTTTATAATCTTTCTGACTTCTAGCCAATTCCCTATCGGAAATCAATTGATCAATTTGCTCAGATGATATTGTTTCTGTTATTGAGGTCTTAAACCACTCTTCAGCATCGTTGCTTAATAAGCCTAACAAAGATGCCGATGCTTGAAGAATGGAACCCATCTTCTGTCTATCTGCTTCATCCTCTGTACTATTAATTGATTTTGTAATACTAAATAACTCAGAAAGAGCTTTTGGTGTGTTGAGATCGTCTCTCAAAGCATCGAGCACTGCCGATGATGGTTCGACTTCTGAAAATGAATGAATAGATCTTAAAGCACCATATAGACGATCAAGCTTCTTTCTTGAATCAATTATTAAATCATCTGTCCAGTTAATAGGCTTTCGGTAATGAGAACTGAGTAACGCCATTCTAATAACTTCGCCTGAGGTTATACTGAGTAAATCTCTAATCAGTAATAGGTTTCCTTCAGATTTTGACATTTTAGTATTTTTAAAATCAACCATGGCATGATGCACCCAGTGATTGCTAAAACTTTTGCTTGAATGAGAGCAAATACTCTGAGCCGATTCATTTTCATGATGAGGAAAAATCAAGTCTGAACCTCCGCCATGAATATCAATTGTTTCCCCTAAGTATTGTTTTGCCATAGTCGAGCATTCCAAATGCCATCCTGGCCTGCCTCGACCCCATGGACTACTCCACCCTGGGATGTCTTTTGAAGAAGGCTTCCATAAAATAAAATCATTAGGATTTTTCTTATAATCAGCAACTTCTATTCTAGATCCTGCTATTTGATCTTCTTGCTCTCTGTTTGATAGTTGGCCATAACCAGGGTAAGAATTAACATCAAATAATACATGCTTATCACCTTCATAAGCATGTCCTTTTTCTATTAGAGTTTGGATCATTTCAATCATTCCATCAATGTGTTCAGTCGCCTTAGGTTCAATATCTGGATTACTGACTCCCAATGCACTTATATCCTGATGATAAACTTTTGTGTATTTCTCAGTAATCTCTGAAATATCACATCCCTCTTCATCCGCTGCTTTATAAATTTTGTCATCAAGGTCAGTGATGTTTCTAACATAAGTTAACTCATGATTGATTCTGATTAGATTGGCTAAAACATCGAATAGAACTGGACCTCTTGCATTGCCAATATGTGGATAGCTATATACGGTAGGTCCGCAAACATACATCGTAACTTTGCCTTCTGTGACAGGTTTAAGTTCTTCTTTTTTACCTGTTTTAGTATTGTAGAGTTTAATATTCATTAAATTAGTTTTATTCCCTATATGAAAGCTATAATACCTAATGTTGAAAGAAGATTCTGAGGTTCATGAGTTGAATACAAAAGTTTTATTTTCTAAAAGGTTAAGTGTTGAGCAGGTTGAAGAAGGTAATGATCTGGCTCCAAAATTTAATGGCGATGGTCTGATTCCAGTTGTGACAACTGATTTTGAATCAGGAGAGCTTCTCATGCATGGTTACATGAATGATCAATCCTTAAAACTCAGTATTAAAACCAATGAAATGCATTATTTCAGTAGAAGTAGAAATCAGATTTGGCACAAAGGTGCAACCAGCGGTTTCATACAGAAAATACAAACATTACTAATAGACGATGATCAAGATGCGATATGGGCAAGGGTAAAAGTTGCTGGTGGAGCAAGCTGTCATGTGGGTTATCGCTCATGCTTTTATCGTGAAATCAAAAACAATAACCAAGAAGTATCGCTTGAGTTTACAGAATTAGAGAAAGTTTTTGATCCTGAAGAAGTCTACCCAGGTGTGGATAACCCCACTAAGTTATAGTTTTTCTTATGACTGATATTGTTAAAACAATTAGTTTTGATCTTTGGCATAAAGATCCTGAATTGTTTGCAAATCAACTTGGAGAAAATCAAAAATTGACAGGCTTCTGTGGTATTAAAGATCATCCCATTGCGAAAGAATTAGTCGATGACTGTATCAATATGTTTGCAGATTTTTTCCATCAAAATAATCAAATTAAAATGCAGTATTTTGATAAAAATCTGGGAGGAGCTCGAGGTTACACTCCTTATAAAACAGAAACGCCCAAGGATGGAAATCATGCGGATTTAAAAGAATTCTGGCAAATGGGCAGAGACTTACCATTGAATCATGCATATAAAAAATATATGTTTGATAATTATTTTGCTTCAGAAATACCTGAATTTGAAATTAAAATAAACGAACTATTTTCTTCTTTTGATCACTTTGGGCACCAACTTATGCAAGCGATAGCGTTGTATTTACAACTGGATATTGATCATTTTAAAAACTCTATAAATCATGGTAACAGTGTGCTTAGAGCCATACATTACCCTCCAGTAACTTCTGGAGAGTCTGGTGAAAGAGCTGGTGCGCATGGTGATATCAATCTAATCACTCTTCTGATTGGAGGTCATAAGCCTGGTCTGGAAATACTTTTTGAGAATAAATGGGTTCCAATTAATACTGAGCAAAACACTGTGGTTTGTAACATTGGAGATATGCTGGAGAGATACACCAATCATTTA
>JAQWQE010000033.1 GCA_029244925.1 Gammaproteobacteria bacterium
AAGCACCATGTAAGAGCATTGGTACTTCGTCCAAGAACTTCCCAAACAGCTACTTGTTCTAAGTTGCTTAGTCCCTGCCCACCAATGTCTTTTGGCATATCCATACTGGATAGACCTAAATCAATTGCCATTTGACGATGCTTCTGATCAATCTCATCAGGAACTTTGCCTGCATTCATCTCTGCTTCAACTTCCCAAGGTTGAGTTGTTTCAAGAAATTTCTCAGCTATTCCTATCCAATGTCTAGTATTCTCTGGTAAATTTATATGCATTCTATTACTCCATATGGTCAATCAGAAAAACTAATATTACTCTGAATAAAAATCAGATGTAATTAAAAAATTGTAAATCAGTCCTTAAGATCCAAATATTCTGGTACCGTCTCATTTGTAAGAAAAGCCCCAATCATTGCATTGACCTCATCAGGAGCATCCTGCTGAATATGATGAGAAATACCTTTAAAATAGCGTATTGTAAAATCTTTCACATGATCTTCTGTGCCCACTGTGCTGGTCATAGACAGTGCGATATCTTTTTCACCCCAAAGCATGAGTGTTGGCACCTCTATCTTTGGAAAGCCAAGTTTCCTCTGTCGATTGAAGCCACCACCGCGTAATAAGGCACGATAATAGTTAAACATTGCTGTTTGGTTTTCAGGGCGTGATGCATTTTCATCAAATAGCGATACAATTTCATCCGGATAATTTCTGCGAGCAGCTGCACCACCCCTGATCAATCTCCCAGCTGAGATTATTCTCCACATCATTTCTGGAAGCCAAGGCAACTGGAAAAATAAGATATACCAGGACCGCATAAGCTGCTCAAAGCCTTTGGTCATTGAATTCATCCAAGGAACTGGATGAGGCACATTACAAATTACTAGGCGACTGATGACATCGTTATAACGCATGGCAAAATTCCATGCAATCAGGGCACCCCAGTCATGTGTTAGAAGTATCACCTCATTTGCACCCGAGGCTTTTATGAGTTCTGCCACATCTTCCATCAGATTTTCTAACTGATAATGCTTCATTCCCTTGGGTGCATCCGTGTTGCCGTAGCCACGCATATTTGGTGCCCAGACTCTGTAACCTAAGTTGGCAAGGTAGGGCATCTGAAATCGCCAGGATATGCTGTGTTCCGGCCAGCCATGGAGGCAAAGCACCAGCCTATCTCCCTCACCTTGTGTATCAACTTCAAATTCAATTCCATTCGCATGAATTGATATCGTGTCAACTGTTTCGATTATTTCTGAAGTTCTTCGCATTAAAGTTTCTTAAGATTTTCCTTTGCAAGTGATTTTCTTTTGGATAACATATCAAAATATGATGTATCTCCTAAATTCACGTTTCAATATTATTTATACAAGAAACTAATCTGTATATCTACGACGCGGCATGCGTCCAGTAAAAGCAAAAGTTCAATTAATCCTTAATAAAGGATAGATACAGAGAAGATATATGAGTAAACGATCGTTAGAAAAAAGTAATAAACATTTTAAAAAAGCCATCAAAAAAATACCCCTGGGGGTAACTTCCAATTTTAGATATTGGGGAGATGATGAAACCATTTACATTGATCATGCCTCCGGTTGTCGGCTATGGGATATTGATGGCAATGAATATATTGATTATCGATTGGCTTATGGACCATACATATTAGGTTATGCAGATCCAAGGGTTGATGAAGCAGCAAAGCAGGGTATGGAAATAGGAGGGGTTTTTGCTCTCTCAACGGAATTAGAGTATGAATTAGCTGAAAAAATATCATCGATGGTTCCCGCCGCAGAATTAGTTCGTTTTTCCAATTCGGGAACTGAAGCCGTGATGGCAGCTTTAAGGGTAGCAAGAGCTTACAGTAAAAGAGATGAGTTCATTATGATTGAAGGTGGATATCATGGTGTATCAGATTCAGTTCTATGGGATATTGATTTGGATGAATGGGATCCTAATGTTGGTTCACCTGTTCTTGCATCTTCCAGTCTTGGAGTTCCAAAACATAATGGAGAAATGCTCCATCTTGTTCCAATGAACGATGCATCACGATTAGAAGATTTACTAAAAGAAAAACATAATGATATTGGCGCATTACTTATTGAACCCATTTTAGGAAATTGTTGTTCCATTGCAGCAACGCAAGAGTATATGAATGCAGTTCGTTCACTATGCGATCAATATAATGTTGTACTAATAATTGATGAAGTTAAGACAGGTTTCAGAGTGGCTAAAGGTGGCGTCCAAGAACTCTATGGTGTTGATGCTGATTTATGTACCTACGCTAAATCCATTGCCAATGGTTATCCTATTTCTGCAATATGTGGAAAAGAAGAATTGATGAGAATCATTAAGTATGGCGGTGTTTTGCATGGAGGTACTTTCACAGCTCATTCTGTAGCGCTATCTGCCGCAAATAAAACACTGGATATTCTGCAAAATACAGACGCTCTTAAAACGGTCAATGATTATGGCCAGGCTCTCAAAGATGGAGTCAGTAAAATTTTGTCAAACCATGATATTCCTCATACTTTCACAGGGCATCCATCGATGTCTGGTTTATTCTTGTCGGAGAAAGCACCCACTAATGCGAGAGATTTCAAGGCTTCTAATTATCCTTTTTATGAAAAACTTGCTGAAGAGATGCTCAACTTTGGGGTATTATGCGAGTTCGACCCAAGAGAACCTTGGTTTGTTTGCGAGGCTCATGCAAAAGATGCTTTAGAGCCTACATTGGATGCTTTTCAGGGTGCGTTAGAGAAAACTTTAGAAGGGGAAGGAATTGAGTAATTACGATGCAATTGTTATAGGTGCTGGTCATAACGGGCTAACCAATGCAGCTTATCTTGCAAAATCAGGCCTGAAGGTTATGGTTTTGGAGAAAAATGATTACATTGGTGGCGCGGCAGTCAGTAGAGAATTGCATGATGGATGGACCTATTCTAATTGCTCCTACGTTTGTTCGCTTTTGAGACCAGAGATATACAGAGATTTAAATTTACAAAAACATGGGCTGCAAGTACTTGCTTATGGTGGCAGTGTTACTTTTATGAAAAATGGCGATATTTTTGGAGGCTACTCTGATCATGATGTTGCCAGAAGAGAAATCGGACGTTTTTCTAAAAAAGATGCTGATGCTTATGAAAGATTTTCCAGAGATGTTTCGAGACAATGCCGATTCATCAAACCATTACTGTTGAGAACTCCTCCAGATCCAACTTCTTTTAAACCAAAAGATTTAAGTGAACTGCTTTTTCTTTTCAAAAGACTCTATGGTCTGGGCGAGGAAACCATCTACGATACTATCCGGTTTTATACCATGAGTGTGGCCGAGTATCTGGAAGAGTATTTTGAATCGGATGTGGTGAAAGCAGCATTATCAGGCAGTGGAATTATTGGTACCGGCTTAGGACCTTATTCTCCTGGTACCGCTTATGTGTTATTGCATCATTATATGGGCGAAGTCGATGGAAACATTGGTTCATGGGGGTTTGCTAGAGGTGGTATGGGAGCAGTGTCTAATGCATTGGCAGGCGCACTGAAGGAACATAGCGGTGAAATAAAAACCAATTCTGAAGTTTCACAAATTATCGTTAAAAATGGCAGAGCAACAGGTGTTGTCCTAGCCAATGGCGATGAACATTATGCAAAAAATATTGTTTCTAATTTGGATGTTAAAAGAACGTATCAAAAATTATTTGATCAAAATGATTTGAATGAGAAAATTATTAAGCAAGTGGATAACTTCAAGATCAGAGGCTCTTCAGGTAAGTTGAATATTGCATTGGATGGTTTACCAGACTTCCCTGCTATGGGTAAGAATAATCCATTGATGACTGCTGATATGCATTTCATTGATTCTTTGGAAAGAATGGAAAGAGCTTTTGATGATTGGAAAAATGGAAGGTGGTCTAGAGATCCATATTGTGACACATTGATTCCAACCTTAACGGATCCGACAATGGCTCCTCCGGGAAAACATTACATGTCTGTTTTTGTTCAATATGCACCACCCAAACTAGCCACGGGTGAATGGACTGATAAGGACCGCGAAGACTTTGGAAAAACTGTGATAGATCAGATAGGAGAATACAGTCCAAACTTTAAAGATTTAATTGTTCATGCAGAAATACGAACCCCACAAGATATTGAAAATGAAGTTGGTTTAACCGAAGGAAATATATTCCAAGGGGAACTGACTATGGACCAAATGTTCTTTAATAGACCTTTCCCAGGCTATTCTCAATTTAGGGGTCCAGTGAAAGGATTTTATATGTGTGGATCAAGTACCCATCCAGGAGGAGGGGTTATGGCAGCGCCTGGGGCTAATGCAGCTCGAGAAATGTTGTTTGATTTAAAACGAACGAATATAGTTCCGGAAGCAGAAAACGATGACTAAGAAAAATAAAAATATTGCTATTATTGGTGCAGGCCACAACGGCCTTATTTGCGCTACCTATCTGGCTAAAAAAGGTTATGTTGTTAATGTCTATGAAGCCCGATCTGAGATTGGTGGAATGGCATCAACAAGAGAATTTTCCAAAGGATACAAGGTACCAGGTGCAGCTCATTTGATTCATGTATTGGACGAAGGCATATCAAGCAAGCTCAATCTTGAAAAACACGGTCTTGAGTATGCCGCTACAAATTTAAAGACCGTTTCTTTGAACCCAGATGGAAATCCTTTAATTTTTGATGGCGATACCATTGCAGGCGATGCCATTACTCTTCGTGAACAAGAAGAATATAAAAGCTTTCAGCAGGAAATGCATCGATTGGCTCTATTCTTTAAAAAGACTTATCAAAATAAACCACCTCGATTGGCTTCAGGAGACAGTCAAGACCTTAAGGGTTTGGCTTCATTGGGTTTGAATTTAAGAAGCATGGGTGACGATTCAATGAGCAATATGCTCAAGTTTATCGCTATTAACATTTACGACACATTGAACGAGTATTTTAAAGATCCTTTCATCAAAGGATCGATTGCTCTGGATGCTGTTCTTGGAAATCACATGGGCCCAAGAACCAATAACAGCGTGATTACATACCTGCATCAGTTGACTGGAAAAGTGAATGGCTCGCAAGGGTCTTATGCAATGCCTAAAGGCGGCATGAGTTCATTGCAATTGGCATTACAAAATGCCGCACAAGAAGCAGGAGTCACAATACATACGGATTCACCTGTGAAGCAAATCAAGATCAATGAAGAAAATAAAGTTAGCGGTTTAATTTTTAAGGATGGCAATGAAGTTGATTCGGATATTGTTATCTCAGGCATAGATCCAAAAAGCACTTTCATGTGCTTGGTTGGACCCAAGCAATTGGAATATGACTTTGTTCATAAAATTAACAATATCAGAATGAGAGGGAATGCCTCTAAAGTGCATCTAGCTCTATCCACATTGCCTAAATTCAAAGGAGTCAATAAAGAAGATCTTGGTCAAAGGCTCATCATATCTCCAACAATGGAATATTTAGAGCAAGCTTTTGATTTTACTAAATACCAAACATGCTCAAATGACTTGCCGATGGAAATTGTCATTCCGACTATATATGATTCAAGTCTCGCACCAAATGGCCATCATGTTTTATCAGCAGTAGTTAATTATACTCCCCGTTCATTGGATGGCGGTTGGGCTTCAGAGAAAGCAAACATTCTTGATAATGTCATTAATACTTTGAATCAATATGCACCAGGTATTAAAGACAAGATTTTGCATTCCGAACTCTTATCTCCTGAAGACATTGAAAATGAATACGGAGCTACAGGCGGTCAATGGCATCATGGTGAATTAACATTCGATCAGTTTTTAATGCTTCGACCGGCATCAGGTATTGCTCAATATCATACCCCGATCGATTCTTTGTATTTGTGTGGTGCAGGATCTCATCCAGGTGGTGGGTTAATGGGTCTTGCTGGAAAAAATGCAGCAACTGAGATTATAGCGAGGGAAGGTTAGTATGTTAAAACAAGATCATTACAAAACTTCGGTTTACAAAACCCCATTTCATGAGAGAACCTCAGAATTGAATATATTGAATGAATGGTATCGATGGAAAGATTACACGGTGCCTAATAGCTATTTTAGAACTGATTTGGAGTATTTCGCTGCTAGAAATAGTACAGCTGTATTTGATGTCACGCCCATGACGAAGCATAAAATAACTGGTAGTGATTCAGAAGCTTTTGTTAATCGGTTTTTCACTAGAGATATGAGAAAAGTTGCCCCTGGGCGAGTTGCTTATGTGGTCTGGTGTGATGAACAAGGCAGTGTCATTGATGATGGGACTGTGTTTCATGTTCGATCTGGTGAATATTGGTTGTTGTGTGTTGAAAGACAATTGGATAATTTAAGTCGCTGTGCCATAGGTTTTGATGTTCAGGTTGAAGAGATTACTGATGAGGTTCCTGGCCTTGCAATTCAAGGACCTACTTCTTGCAGTATTTTAAAAGCTATGGGCTTTGAGGGTATTGAGAATTTAAAGCCATTTGATCTT
>JAQWQE010000058.1 GCA_029244925.1 Gammaproteobacteria bacterium
TGTACATCAGACAATTGAAAAAAGGAGATACCATTAAGCTACAGGATCGCTTCCAACAATGGCATTCCTATACCATTGAGGACTTTTACATCCTGAATGTGAAGACCGATACCATCTCTACGACAAATACCAAAGAGGTGCTGCTCATCATTACCTGTAATCCCTTTAATGCTCTAACATCAAGAACGCCTCTTCGCTACGTAGTCAGTGCGAGTTACAATATTAAATCATAGTCATTCCACTTTCATTTTTACACCCACTAACTTCACTAAAAGCTGCTATGGTAAGTAAATAAAGAAAATTTAGTTAGGCGAAGAATAATGTTTGGATTTGGATTGAAATCAAAAACTGAGAACGTTCTCTTAGATCATTTTAACTACCCTGTATCTGACCTGAAAAGACATATTTTCAATGCTTTGGTAAAAGAAGGTAAATCAATTGGTCAAAATGAATACTCAATAGCGATTTTTTACATGATGATGAACATGAACATCTTAGCTAAACCTGATGAAGAAATGGATATTGAATACAAAAGAACTGATTCTGAGCAAAAAGAAATCAATGACTTTATTGATAGAAATGGGAAGATTATTGGTCAAATTATGCATCTTGCTAATAGTCCTGAAACAGGCATAAGAGAAATGTTGAAAGAAATTGTGAAGAAATCTGGAATGGCAAAGCCTGATAATAGACCTGTTGAAGAAGTTAAAAAAGAAAGGTTTTGAATTATCTCAAAGATCAAAAGTTTTAATCATCGGAAAGGATTCCCTTTATCTGGAACGATTACAGCATCTTCATATTCCTCATGTAATGGACCAGTTGCTAAAAAGCCACACATACCCCAAAGCAATTCTAGGCTTTCATACATCTCCTTCTGTTCCACTTTCATCTCTTGAATTTGTCCATTATCTCCTAGAGTGCTGATAAAGCTCGATATTGCAGCAATAGCAGCTTTATTGGGCTCATTTTTCCATCTAGAGTAAAGATCTTTCCTCCTTTCGTACGCAAATTGATGGATTTGCTCACCTAAGAGAAGATGCCAATCCATGGAAGGGTCCCATTTTTTTCCACTGTTGAGCTCAGACTCCTTTATTATCTGCTCTAAAGTTGTAGTCATTTTTGGAACTCCTGCCTCGTCTATATATAAATTAATACTTTTATATACCTTTTTTATGAACTTTATTTTTCCAAACATTTTAATTAATCATCCACCCAATAGTCTCTCAAAGAAACCTTTAGGTTGTTCCGCTAGCTGTTTTGAATGCACATATTGAGATTCAAGTTTTGCCAAATACTCTCCTTGCAAAAACTTTTCTATGCCTTCATCCCATGTTAGAAGGTCGTCTTTGACCCAGTTTTCTTCTCCTTCTCCAAGTAAGTTCTGCTTCCAGTTATAAGCAGCAGTGGCAGTAATGCCCTTCAAATTAATAAACTTTTCTTCATCTGATTTGCAACTACTCATACAGCCTGAAAGCATAGTTATGGTCGCTAGTGCTTTAGACTCAGATCCATCTCTTCCGGATGATCTATGCACCGTTTGTTGCTTAATCCAACCACCAGGCCAAAATTCTGTAGATGCTTCTGCCTTGTCTGCTTCACTTGACTCAAGCCCCATTCTTTTTAAGTAAGCCGCCATTAACATGACCATCTCTCCTTTTATTTTATCTATTTAATATATACTTGTTGTAAAAGAAAGCAAATCTCAGAATTAATACTCTTAACTTTCTTACAATGGGTAGTCATTTGGATGTAACTTAACTTTATTCAAAAATATTTTTAGGAGAAATACTATTGTCGGAAACCTTTTAGTAAACGGTGTTCTGTTCTTGATTCTTTACGGGCTGTATTCCTTTTCACCATGGGCGAGTCTAGTGGTCGCTTCACTATCATCATTTGCTTTTGCTCAAGTACTAATTTTTGACAAGGAGTTCGTTGATCAGATTGCTAGTCAGGGGGGTGATTATTTTTCACTTCTCTTGGGATCAGGGATTTCATTAGCAGGGGTCATTGGTTCGATTATGAGACTCATGGACAAAACGCCCTGATTAAAACCAACTACCACGATCATCTCTAGGCATACAATGTTAGAGCTTGTTTTCAGAAACATAGATAAAATCTAACTTAAATAGTGTTAAATTCCACTTCCTCTAGAGGAACCTTCTAATTTTTTTCCGAGACTATGATCGACGGCACATGTAGTTAATCTGTTACCTAGATCCCAAGCATCTTTGGTAGGGAACATAAAGACAAATGACAAAATTGAATCTTGAGTATTGATTCCAATAAATTTTTCGAATTCAATGACGCAGTATTCATTTGCTGTTAGTGTTATTACTTCCTCACCAGGATAATTACTTTGATCAAACAATCGATCTGACAGAGCATAAATTTCAAAATCGTGCGGCAAGGCACAAGGAATAGCAGAAACAGTCGCAACATCTTTTGTTTCACTACCTTCTAAGTCACTTAAAGATGGATTGTTAAAACAATCTCCCATTCTTAAAGACTCTGTTCCCAGATCTCCTTCAGAAACAATAGCTCCAGTTTCATCTCTTTCAGCATCCGGAAAGAACCAGTATAAAGCACCAATTACTAAGACAAATATGATTAACCGAGGGAGAAATTCATTCATTGCTAGTATTTTCTATCTTATGCATAAAAATTATCTTATCAAAATATGACTAAAAGGATGCTACTTTTTTCATAAAGTAAAAGTCAGAACAGAGTTACTAAAGTTTATTAGAGGATAGATGTTAGACAAGAAATTCCATTTTTTTGACCTAGATTATTCTTTGAATTTCCATTAATAGATTAGATTGAGATAATTGTTTCTTTATAGCATTAATAATTAAATTAATTTCTTTCTTTGCTTGATTTGGAGCTAAGTTCTTAAAATTTTCAATAGATTCACTTAATTTATCAAGTATTAACTCTTTGGCTTGTTCTTTTGAAGTACTTTTAAGCATTGTGATAAGTTTATCTTTCTTTATTTCACCATATTTATTCACTAATTCTTTTTGTGATTCTTTAGATAAATTTCCACTTCTGGTTAAGGCATATACAAATACCCAAAACTCAACAGATTCTTTTGAATCTTTTATTTGACTCTTCGTATGACTATCCATAAAAAAATCAAGATCCTTTCTTATTAAGTTATCAATATCTCTAAGTTCTGTGCCTCCTACATTATTTATCAGCTCCTGATATGGTTTGCTATTTGCAAATCTTGCAAGAGACTTTGCCCTTAGTAATAATGAAGGATGTGTACTCAGATTATGTGTATTTTGTTCAGGACTATAATCATGGCTTAGTTGTTCTAAAAAACTTTGCGCATCAAACCTCAGAAACTTTTCTTCTAAACCAGAGAGAAGCCTCATAATTGCCTTGATTGCCACATTCAAATCCCTGCAAGCGCACATTCCAATTCTGTCTACAGATATTTCCATTGCTCTTTGAGATATTAAACTCTCAGGTGATCCATCTTTGTGTTTACGATGATGCTGTAAAAGAAAGTGTCCTAATTCATGGCCTATAATAAATTCAAGTTCATTAATTTTTAGTAAATTTACTAGGGAAGAGCTTAGTGTGATGATGCAACCCTCAGTATTGAAACTAAGGCAACTAGCTTGAACATCGGAAGACGACAATATATAAATTTCCACTAAGTCACTGTCCAGATTCAGACGATTCGCTACTTTTTCAAATGCCTCATATATTATTGGAGTTAAGTCACTAGAAGCTTTAAGTGACATCAATGAAAATTCTAGTTTTGCTTGGTTTAAAAAAGAATCATTGGTTGGTATATCAAGGCTTTCTGTATCATCTTCATACCTTACATATTGTGCTAGTTCAAAGGCATCTTTAACCATATTTTTTTATAGCTTCAGCACAAAGATCCAGCATAGATTGGGCGCTTTTTTTCTGGTTTTCATCTTTTGCAGAATTAATCCTACCATTGTATTTACGATATAATTTCATTATGTGCTTTTTCTTTTCATCTTGACTCCAGCTTGGGTCAATATCTAGGGCTTTATCTACATCTGCAGTTTCGGCCTCTGGTAGTTCTAAGTCTAATAATCTTCTTTCTTTAAGTTTTGTTATCTCTTTATAGTCGATGCCAATATGCTTAGAGATTTCCTCAATGAAAGCTAATTCTTCTTGATCCGCTTTTCCATCAGAACTCATAACATCTAAGCACAATTCTAAGACGTCATATTTGTCTGCAATGCCTGCTTTTTGATCCAATTGTTTGCATATATTGCTAATATTAGTCTTTCCTTCTTTTGCTTTTTTTGATCCAGTTTCTAAAGCTTTATTTAAAGAATTCTTAACTTTAGCTCTATCTGATTCTGGAGCTATTTCAACTGCTTCTTTCATCCATTTTTTAATTACATTACCTTCTTTCCGATCCAATGATCCATCTGACATAGCCAAGCCAATAGCTAATTGGACACTTAATCCTTGAACCTTGAGTCTGTTTTGATCCAATTCGGTATAACCAACATTGATGAAATTATATGGCATTTCTATCTCAGCAAAATCGACACTACCTGCTATATTTTCGGCAATACCATATTTAAAATTAGCAGGTTGGTTTATATCCCATAAAAAACCACTAACTAATAATTTTCTCTGCCCTTTTTTTGGACCAATAATCTCTTGGTCAGTGAAATCACATAATTCAACCCAATTTGGCCAGTATTGACCTGCTTTGAATTGCCCAATTCTTAATCTTTGCTCATAGATTCTTGACTCAAATTCACTGCTGCCTTCAAATGTAGAAATAACTGGTACTCGTTCTTCAGCATCATAAATTTTGATATATAAAGCTAACTCTCTTTCATATTGGATTGAAGGCTGTCCCTTAATAGAAATTACATTTAGGTTTTGCTCTTTTCTTTCTATCTTTATCACAAAAGCATTAGAAAAATTCTCAGCAAAGGTACCTCCTTTAGTTACAGTTTTATATGCTGCAGACGCACCTTTTGCTCCAAATCCTAATATACTAGTAAATATCCACCAGCCAAACCACCATGCTACAAGTATGAGTATAAATTCCATTATTCAACCTTAAATTCATCAATGTCTGCAGTTGATTTATCTGCAGATTTTCTTAGATTATCCAAGTCTACAGAAGTCTTTTTTCCTGTTCCTACATCCATGAAGGTACAGTTCATTGTTTGATTTTCTGTAAAGCTATAGGTAACTTTTATCTCTTGTCCTTGAGGTCTTCCAGGAGGAAGTTCTAGTTTACCTTTCCATACACTACGGACAAATGTAAGGTCTTCTTCTTTTTCAGCGTGTTGAGTAACATGACAATTAAGAGCTGTTTGATTATCTACAACTGTTGCAAGACTTTCTGTAATTGAGCAAGGTATTTTCTCATTCCTATCAATAATGACCATATTTTTGGATTTACCTGTAGCAGTATCAAGGACCTCTACTCCAAAACAATAACCAGTCACCTCTTGAATATTCATTTTATGGACTGATTGTCTTTGCAAGGGGTTTAAGATATTTCCTTCAGACTTATAAGCAGCGTATATAGCAGCTCCTAAAGCCACCATTTCATCAGGATTACCTAATAGTTTTGGTTCTCTACCAAAAATCTTAGCTATGCTTTTTTTCACTAGGGGTATTCTTGTTGATCCCCCAACCAGAATAATATCAGTTATTTGATCTGGTTTTAGATCTAGTCTTTCCAGAGCTACTTCAACTGCCATTTCAGCTTGAAGGACTAGACTAGAGATTACTTCTTCAAAATCTTCTCTTGTGATTGTTATATCTGCGAGACCTTCAGGCGATTGAATTGAAACCAAAATACTCTCTCTATCACTTAAACTTTTTTTATCCTCTTCTGCCTTCAGGATACCGTAAGATCTTGAATTCAAATTTTTACCAGTTTCTTCTTTAAATCTTTTTGCAACCAAATTCATAAGTGCTAAATCTATATCTTTACCTCCTAGTTTCTGTACACCTTCAGATGTAAGTATTTCAATATCATGCCCTTGAACTTCTGCAATTGAGCAGTCAAATGTTCCTCCTCCAAAGTCATAAATTACGTATTTACCAGATAATTCTTGACTAGATAAAACTGAACAGGCAAAAGTTGCAGCAGTCGGTTCATTGATAATATTCTCAACATTTAGACCTGCTAATTTTGCAGCTTCTGCAGTTGCTTCTCTTGCTTCATTAGCAAAATTAGCAGGAACTGTAACTACTGCAGTGTCAATAGGACCATGAATCTTTTCAAAATCTTCTTTTAGTTTTTTTAGAATAAGAGCACTAATGCTTAGAGGTGTATGTTTTATATCATAAATTTCATAGACTTTTTCAGTTGAGCCCATATGTCTTTTAGCTTCATCTCCAGGGGTATTAGGGACGCAATATTTTGCATTTACTTCGGACATCTTTTTAGCAGTAGCGCCCACTGAATATTTTTCTTTACCAGTAAATTCGACAACTGATGGAGTAATATTGTTACCTTGTTCATCCGGAACAATTTCTGGTTTACCAGAATCGTTTATTTTTGCAACCGCGCTATAGGTTGTTCCCAAATCTATGCCAATGATATTAGCCATAATTTATTCCTCTTTATAACATTCAATTTCTGCTTTTCTTAAGATAATTTTTTCATCATCCTGGCCCTTCATATAGTAACCATTGTTTGTAGTTCTTATGACAACACCAATTTTTTCTTGATCAGCAGTCTCAACTGCTTCTATGATCTCAAAATTATCAATCTCTCTGATTGAAACTCCTGAGTCAAAATTAAAAGACAATACATCCATTGCATTTAGTTCATGATCTATAACAGTCAACATCCCATTGCTAGCCTTAATCAGATCCTCTGAACTGGATTCAGTATTGATAAAATATTCAACCCTATCTCTTAATTTTATGAGCGTCATTACAGAATCTTTCTTTAATTTATTGTCATAACCCTCTTTGAGTCTTGCTATCTCAGCATCCTGAGTCTCAACAGTGTTTTGTAATTTACTTAGCAAGCTAAGAAATTCCTCAAATTTCTTTTCTGTCTCAGTTTCTTTGGAACTCAGGTAGTTACCAAATTTTTGAATTAAGCCACCAATGCTTTGTACGCCAGACTCAACTGCTTCTATTTTTTCATAGTGTACTTCTGGCATAACTATGGATCTGCCGCCTTCTATTCTTATTCTCCATCTGTACAGTTTGTATAAAGCGACAGGTAGGAGCAGCAAGATTATTAAGGACAATATTAATCCTATAGCTAATACAAATATGAGTGTATTGCTGGAAGAATATTGGGTTTTTCCAATGATAGCTTCTGTTTCTTGAGCTTCTTCTGATTGAGTGTCAGCTGGAGCGTCTGTTTCCTGAGCTTCTTCTGATTGAGTGTCAGCTGGAGCTTCTGTTTCTTGAGCTGCTTCTGTAGTTGACTGTTCATCAGATACATTGAAGTAAATAATTATCCCTATCCCTATAGAAATCACAGCTAAAACAGTGATAACTTGAATAGTGGTTTTTAAAAACTTTGACATGATCTACAGTAATAATATTTGAATGGTACCTATTAAAAATACTCTAAATTAGGAATATTTCAAATTATGAACAAGCATTTAGATAATAATCACTCATTTTTATCTTTTTCTAGTACATCAGGATCTTCTTCAATTACTTCTATGCTTTCAATCTTTCTTGTTGAATCAGCAATGCCCATTTCTTCAATTTTCCTGATTGATGGCATGACTCGACTCTCCCAAGATCTTACTCCACTACTATAAGCTTTAACTGCACGACTAAGATCGGTTCCAATTTTTTTGAAGAAATCATCATAGAATTTTTTGAGTCTTGTATGCATTTCCAGTGCTTGGATCTTTATTTCTTCTGCATTTTCATAGACTTCTTGCTGTTGCCAAGTAAGCATGATTGTTTTTAATGCCGCATAAACCAAAGAGGGTGGACAAACCATAACTCGATGCTTTGCTGCTTGTTCTACAAGATCAGGTATTTGT
>JAQWQE010000083.1 GCA_029244925.1 Gammaproteobacteria bacterium
TCAATTGACATCTGAAATTAATGTAGTAGTTTTTAGGTATGAAGAAAATATTACTAATATCAGCACTACTGTTCAGCATTAATGGTTGGGCTGTAGATGATGATTTACCTGCTGATGGTTCTTTCGTCAGCTACCATCCAAATGGACAGGTAAGACTAACTGGGGAAGTAATGGATAGGAAGAAATCAGGGTTATGGCAATATTATTACGATAATGGCCAACTACAACAAAAAGAGAAATATAGGAATGGCAAACCAATCAGTACATGGAGAAGCTTTGATAGTGAAGGTAAATTAATAGCTGAATACTGGTATGGAAACGGAATCAAAGATGATACAAGAAGAAAAGAAAGTGTAATCCATCGCATTGGAACAATAAAAGTAAAACCCAATAAGTAATGAAAGAGAATACTTTCCCTATAGTGTTTACAATATGTGTATTTATTAAAAGATTTTATTGCATATCTTGATTAGGAAATAATCATATAAACTTTTCGAAGAGTTTCGATTACTTCTGCTGTACCCTTCCAACCTTTAGGAAATACAAAGCTATCTCCAGCTTTAACTTCTATTACTTTTCCTGATTCAGAGGTAAGTACCCAATGACCTTTAAGGATATGACAAAATTCAGTTACTTCCAAGTCCAACTGAAGCTTTCCTGGTTCGCACTCCCACGTTCCTGCAAAGGTATTATCTTGGTCTAGGAATCCAGAGTCTGTCTGTTTCGGTAATGGACCTATTGATTCGCCAAAAGATTCTGTTTCAATGAGATTATCTAAATCAATACATTGATGTTGAACTTTAATTTCTGTCATAAATCTTCTCCTAATGCTAATTAAATAAAACGAAGTTTAAAGTGTATTTTTTATGATTTATTAGCTTCTACTGATAAATAGGCTGACAGATCCCTAATATCCTCTTCTGTGAAACCTGATACATGCCATGATGCAATTATTCGATCCATTATTTGGTTAGCAGATGAGTCTTTAAATTTATCAATGGAATGACAACCCAAGCAACCTCTTCTCATTGCCGTATCTGATATTGTTTTTCCAAAATCATAATCACCTGTAACTTTGGAACTATTATGGTCATTTGCAAATGAAATAGAAGTGATTGTTAGTGAAATTATTGCTATAGCTATTTGTATGTATTTAATCATTGTTTAATCATATAAAAGATTGGTTTAAAAGACCATGTAAGGTTTTATTAATTGGTTGATGTTCTATCTGAATCTACGTATTTAATACCGAAGTTAAACTCTTTTACTAATTTAATTTCATCTCTTAGCTTAGCAGCTTCTTCAAAATCAAGATCTTTAGCTGCATTAAACATTTTAACTTCTAGCTCATCAATGACTTTTGATATTTGACCTGGCTTGGAAGGATCAAATGTTTTTCTTATGGATTTAGGAATCTTAATAAATTGTTTTGTAGAGCGTGCTCGAGCACCTTGCATTACATCTTGTACATTTTTGATAATTGTTGTTGGCTCAATTCCATGTTTCTTATTGTATTCAATCTGTGTATCTCTTCTTCTGGTTGTTTCTTTAATGGCTCGCTCCATTGAACCAGTGATTTTATCGGCATACATTATGGCTTTACCATTGATGTTTCTAGAAGCTCTTCCCATTGTTTGTATCAAAGCACCCTCTGATCGTAAAAAACCCTCTTTATCAGCATCTAAGATGGCTACAAGCGACACTTCAGGTAAATCCAGACCTTCTCTGAGAAGATTGATACCAACAAGCACATCGAATACACCTAACCTCAAATCTCTTAGTATTTCTGATCTCTCAACAGTATCTATATCGGAATGCAAATATCTAACCTTAATACCGTTGTCATTGTAATAGTCAGCAAGATCTTCTGACATCTTCTTGGTCAAAGTTGTAACTAAGATTCGTTCATTATTAGGCGTTCGTTTTCTAATCTCAGACAAGAGGTCATCCACTTGGTTGGATACAGGTCTAATATCAACTTGTGGATCAATTAGACCTGTTGGTCTTACAATCTGCTCAACAACAGCTCCAGACTGCTCTAACTCAAATTCTCTGGGTGTTGCAGACACATAAATAGTTTGAGAAGCAAGTTTTTCAAATTCCTCAAACATCAAGGGTCTATTGTCCAATGCTGAAGGCAGTCTAAATCCATATTCCACTAATGTAGATTTTCGTGAATGATCACCTTTATACATGCCTCTGAGTTGAGGCAAAGTTACATGACTCTCATCAATAATGATCAATGAATCATTTGGAAGGTAGTCAATCAAACATGGCGGTGGTTCACCGGATTTTCTTCCAGATAAATAACGACTGTAATTTTCAATACCAGAGCAGAATCCTAATTCTTTTATCATCTCTATATCGTATAAAGTCCTTTGTTCCAATCTTTGGTATTCGACAAGTTTATTGAGTTTTTTTAATTCATTTAAGCGAGTGTGTAATTCCTTTTTTATTTCTCCAGTTGCCTTAATCATAATTTCTCTTGGCGTTACATAATGGGTTTTTGGAAACACTGTGAGTTGTCTAACCTTTCTGATAATTTCACCAGTCAATGGGTCAAAGAATGATAGACCCTCTATTTCATTATCAAAAAGTTCTATTCGAAGAGCTTGATTATCAGAATCTGCTGGATAAACATCAATAACGTCACCCATGACTCTGAATGTACCTTGTCTAAAGTCAATGGCATTTCGTTGGTATTGCAGTTCAGCTAATCTTCTTAAGATATCACGCTGATCAATCTTATCTTTAATCGATAAATGAAGAACCATATTAAGATATAATTCTGGATCTCCCAAACCATAAATTGCAGAAACCGAAGCAACTATTATTGTGTCTTTTCTTTCTATAAGTGCTTTGGTAGCTGAGAGCCTCATTTGTTCTATATGAGTGTTTACTGATGCATCTTTTTCAATGAATATGTCTGTGGAAGGAACATAGGCTTCAGGCTGATAATAGTCATAATAGGAAACAAAGTATTCAACTTTATTTTCTGGGAAATAATCTCTCATTTCGCCATAGAGTTGAGCCGCAAGAGTTTTATTTGGCGCCAATATTAAAGTCGGTCTTTGTTGGTTATTAATGATGTTAGCTAGCGTAAAGGTTTTACCTGATCCTGTAACTCCCAATAGAGTTTGCTTCAGAAGTCCAGATTTCAGACCATCCTCAAGTCCCTTTATTGCCTCTGGCTGATCCCCTTTAGGCTTATAATTTGAAACTAATTTAAACTTATCATTGTTCATATTTTGCTATTATAGCTGTGATAAAATCATTATGAATTAAAAAGGTAATAAAAGATCAATGGCATTATTAACAAAAAGAATCAATAGCGTAAAACCATCAGCAACCATAACCATCTCAGCAAAAGCAATGGAGTTAAGGGCAAAAGGAATTGATGTTATCAGCCTTAGCCAAGGGGAACCAGATTTTGATACGCCTAAACATATTAAAGATGTTGCAATTCAAGCGATCAATGACGGTAAAACAAAATACACACCAGTCGATGGAACGCCAGAGATTAAAGAAGCTATTATTAACAAGTTTAAAAGAGACAATAATCTAGACTATAGTCCTGAAAATATATTGGTATCTACAGGCGCTAAACAAACATTGTTTAATTTATTTCAGTCTGTTCTTGAAGAAGGCAGTGAAGCAATTATTATTAGCCCCTATTGGGTATCTTACCCAGACATGGTGATATTAGCTGGAGCAAAACCAATCATTGTTGACACATTACAGAAAAATAATTTTGATCTTGACTTAGATCATTTAAGAGATGCTTTATCAGATAAAACTCGATTAATAGTTTTAAACTCTCCATCAAACCCAACGGGAGTAACGTTTACAAGAAAACAATATCAAGGTATGGGCAACATTTTAAAAGATTACCCAAATGTCTTAATTGCTACAGATGATATGTATGAACACATTTATTGGGGCAACGAAAAGTTTTGTAGTTTTGCTGAAGCTTGTCCAGGTTTATTTGATAGGACGATAACCATTAATGGAGTATCTAAAGCATATGCGATGACAGGTTGGCGAATAGGATATTGTGGTGGACCTTCGGACGTAGTAAAAGCTATGAAGAAGATACAAGGTCAAAGCACATCAAATGCATCCTCAATATCACAAGTAGCAGCTACTGCGGCGTTAAATGGTCCCCATGATGAAGTAATAAGTATGGTTAAAGAATACAAGAACAGGCATGAATACTTGTGTGAGGCTTTAAATTCTCTTGCTGGTTTTAATGCTGTTCCAGGAACTGGTGCGTTTTATTTATTTCCAAATATCAATGGTGCTATAGAATCATTGGGCATGAACGATGACTTAGAGTTTTCAGAATATTTATTAGAGAATGCAGGAGTTGCGGTTGTGCCTGGAACTGCATTTGGAGCAAAAGGTTATATAAGGATATCTTATGCAACTAGCATGGTTGCTTTAGAAGAAGCAATTAGTAGAATAAAAAAGGTCTTGGAGTAATAAGATCTCTTGACTATTAACACTTGATGAATCAAAATCCATTTTAGTTCTACTCCCCGGTAGCTCAGTTGGTAGAGCGATTGACTGTTAATCAATGGGTCGCTGGTTCGAGTCCGGCCCGGGGAGCCAGAGATAATCAATCTTTAATTGTTTTTGAGAGTAGTTTCTTGTATTTGGTTGTGCTCCATCCATGAGAACGATTCAAATAATGAATGGGTATGTTTAATTCTTTACCGGTAAAAGCTTTATTAATATAGTCATCACCTAAAAAACGAACATCAATGTTCATATTTTTAATTAAAGATAGTAAGTCAGATTCTAATTTATAGGGAATTATTTCATCAATTTGACGCAAAGATGAAAGAATGAGAGTTCTTTCTTTAAGGGATAAAACTGGCTTTAGCTTTTCTGGTCTCTCAATAGATGGGTCTTAATGGAGAAAAAGAATTAAATGATCACAATTTTCCTTACATTCATTGAATAGGAATATATATCCTGGGTGAATAACGTCAAAATTACCAGCAATGATGCCAATGTTATTTCTTTTATTTTTCAAAATAATTCCTAAGAGATGAAATTAATTGGATTTGCTGATTCCCAGGATCTGCATGTAGGGCATTGCCAAGATAATGCTATGGTTTTATAACCACAATTCTTGCATGTATATTTATAGTTATCTTTAGTAGCCTTATGCAAACTTTGTCTTAGATTTGAGATAAAATCCTGATTGTTTATTGTTGCAGTAAAAGAGGTCTTATTAAATTTAATTATTTCCTTGTAGTATATTTGTTTTGAGATGTATTCAACAAATGATTTGTTAATGATTTTTTGATCTAATTCTAAATTCATTATAGATAGGTGGGC
>JAQWQE010000067.1 GCA_029244925.1 Gammaproteobacteria bacterium
TTCAGCAAATTCTTTTTCCAAGATGATATAACAGATATTTTTTTCCAGTCTTGGAGAATAAACAGCCGACATCATTGCACCTACTCTATTTCCATCAATAGATACTTGGAGATTCTCTTCATTAAAGAATTCCATTTTTTCTCCTGAAATCTCTGCGCCCATGATTTTTCGTTTCACACCAGTTTCAGAGATCTTTTTTAATGCCTCTTTGCCAATAAAATCATCTTCTTGCCCAAGATCTATCATCCAAGAGAGGCCTACTTCATATGGATTATTTTCTCGATGCATATCTGAGCCAAAACTTAAAATACCGGCCTCCAATCTAAATATCTGATTAGGGGTTCCTTGACTGATAGTGAATTCTTCGCCAGCCTCCCATAGTAGCTCCCAAAGCTGATTCCCTTTAGAGCCATCTTCTAGAAAAATCTCATAACACCTTTCACGACTGTAGCCCATTCTTGCAATGGTCATTGGTATACCATGTTGATCAGTTTTTTTGAATCTATAGAACTCTAGATCCTCCATCCATTTACCAAAGACCTTACTCATTAATTCAGTTGATTTAGGGCCTTGAATTTGAAGAGGAGAAACATCGGGTTCAGAGACATCAACATTATAGTTCTGACCAGTTGCTATTCCTTGCACCCATAAAAGTGCATCACTGTCAGAAAGTGAAAACCAGTAATGATCTTCAGCAATCTTAAGCATTACAGGGTCATTAATAAAGCCGCCGTCAAAATCAAGTAATGGTGCATACATTGCTTGGCCAACTTCACATTTTTTTATATTCCTAGGTGTAATATATTGAGCTAATTTTGATGCCTCTGGCCCTTTAATTTCAACTTGTCTCTCAACGCCAACATCCCAAAGCTGAACGCCTTTAAGCAGATTTTCATAATCTTTTTCTGGTCCTTCAATAACAATAGGAAGATACATGTGATTATAAACTGTAAAAGCAGTAGCTCCATATTTCATAGTAGAATCAAAATATGGTGACTTCCTGACCCTAGGACTTATGACTATTTTTGATGTTTTATACATAATTTTGAGTTAAACATAATACTGAATAATATCCAACAATGGAAAAATTGAAAGCAAATATTACTCGATTTTTATTTAAAAATTGATTTGGACTATTAGAGTTTTTTAACTAGACTAACTTCAACTTAATAAATCAAGTAAGAACATCCTAAAAAATAAAGAAAATATAGATTGGACAAATTTTGTATTGACGGTCTTAGTCACACTTTTAATATTAATACCTATGTTCATTGCACCAATGGCTACTAATAAATTTCTCAATCAGGCCTATGAAATAGTCGCGAGCAATTTAGGTGTTGTCTATTTAGCAATGGGGCTATTAACACTACTTTTTCTACTAATCCTAGCAATGAGCAGATATGGCAGCATTAAATTAGGTAAAGAAGATGAAAAGCCTGAGTATGGAAACTTTGGTTGGGCCTCAATGTTATTTTGCTGTGGTATAGGTGCTTCTTTAGTTTTATATGGAACCACTGAATGGGTGGATTATTATCTAAAACCGCCATTTGGTGCTGAACCCAAATCTATTGAAGCAATGGCTTGGGCGTCAACTTATGGAATGTTTCATTGGGGTATTATTGGTTGGGCTATTTACTGTTTTCCAGGCGTAGCCATAGGGTATAGTTATTATGTTAAAAACTCAGGCAGTTTAAAAACCAGCACAGGCTGTGAGGCAATCTTAGGTAATCAAAGAAATGGCAATTTAGCTAGAGTAATTGATTTGATATATATGATTGCACTTGTAGGAGTATTGGGAGCGGGACTGGGTCTTACATCTCCAGTAGTAAGTGCAACTATCACTGAATTCTTCTCAATCGAACAAAATTTAACCATCACTGTTTCATGTCTCTTGGTTTGCATGCTCATTTACTCCATCAGCCTTTATTTTGGAGTGGAAGAAGGCATTCAACGGCTAAGTAAACTCTGTGCCTACATGGCCTTCTTTGTGTTGTTATACATATTAATTTTTGGACCCACTCTCTTCTTAATAAAAAGCTCTTATGAGAGTTTGGTGTTTATGGTTAAAAATTTTTTTACGATGAGTCTTGGCCCTCCACCAATAGGTAAGTCTGAGTTTTCAAAAGCATGGACAATATTTATGTGGGCCTGGTTTTTTGGGCTCGGACCATTCGTTGGTATCTTTATCGCAAGAATCTCAAAAGGAAGAACCATAAGGTCAATGATACTTGGGGCTCTTGGTTTCGGCACAATGGGAACTTCATTATTTTTTATGATAATGGGTAATAATGCTATGTATCTAGAAATCAATGGAATCATGCCTATCATCGACATATGGAGCAATGAAAGTCCTGCCGTCATGGTCTCAAAAAGTATTTCAGTAATGGCTATGGGTAAATGGATACTGCCGTTTGTTGGTGTTTTTTGCCTAGTCTTTATGGCCACAACTTTTGACTCTGGAGCCTACACACTAGCCTCATCTGCTACTAAAAAAATGAAAGCCGGAGAAGACCCTGAAATCTGGAATAGAATATTCTGGGCATTCTTTATTGCGTTACTGCCATTAGCATTATTGATTGGTGCTGCTGATTCTCCAGACTTAAAGGGGATTGATAAATTAAAGCCTTTCCAAACAATTGTACTTTTAATCTCGCCACCATTGCTCTTGGTATATATAATGATGGGAGTTGGATTAATAAAAAGTATTCTTGAAGATACAAAAACTAATTAGGAACCCCCTTGATAACATTTGAGCAAGCCATCGCTGAAGAAGAATTTGTCATTACTGGAGAAATTTCAGCTCCCATTAGTGCTGGTTCTTCTGAATTAGAAGATAAAATCGATTTACTGAAAGATTCTGTACATGCCATTAATATCACCGATAATCCTGGTGCAACTGCTCACATGTCTAGCCTTGCTGGATGTGCAATTGTTCGCAATAAAGGTATTGATCCAATATTACAAATTACTTGCAGAGATCGTAATAGATTGGCTATCCAAAGTGACCTCATGGGTGCATCAGCATTAGATATAAACAATGTTTTAACCCTAGGAGGCGATCCAATAAGAAATGGAGATCACCCCGATGCAAAAGCAGTTTTTGATGTCAACTCAAAAACATTACTGAGTATCATGAAAAATATGAACGAACCTGGAGAAACTATGTCTGGAAGAGTTCTCTCAACCAAGTCTAATTTTTTTCCGGGTGGTGCTGCTATTGTTCACGATCCTTCTGAAGAATGGGATCCAAAAATATTAAATAGGAAAGCTGACCTTGGAACAAAATTTATACAAACGCAGTTTTGTTATGATATTGATATATTAAAAACCTATATGAAATATATAGTTGATGCGGGCTTGGCAGAGAAAATGTCTTTTATAATAGGTATAGGTCCGTTTAGAAGTGAAAAATCAGCTCAATGGATGAAAGATAAATTATTCGGAACCATTATTCCTGATGCAATGATAAATAGAATGGAACAAGCCACTGATAAACTAGAAGAAGGTATATTAATATGTGCCGAATTACTTGATCAACTTCAAGAAGTCGATGGGGTATCCGGAGCGCATCTAATGGCTCCAAGAAATTTATCAGCCATAGCTCCCACGATAAAGAAATCTGGTATTCGTATCTCTTAAAGGATTACCTTTTGCTGGCAAAATAATCTTGGAATTGGTAATAAAGCATCCCCAATGACATTGCCGGACCCGAGAACCATTTCCCGCCAGGTAATTGAATGTGTTTTATCTTACCCAAGGTTTCAATCATATCCCAATCTTTTGTTATACCTGATGCGATGATCTCTGCCGCCATATGAGTAGGCGCTACTCCATGGCCAGAATAGCCTTGTGAATAAAAGACATTCTCAGTCAGTCTTCCCAATTGAGGTATCCTGTTAATAGTCACAGCTACATTGCCTCCCCACGCATAATCAATTTTCACATCATCAAGATCTGGGAATACTTTAAGCATTCTCTTTCTTAAATTTTGATCGATATTTTTAGGCTCATTTCCTGAGTAATTCCAACGACCCCCAAAAAGCATTCTATGATCCGATGAGAACCTATAGTAATCAAGAATAGTATTGAGGTCACAAACAGCCATATCTTGTGGAAGTATTTTCCTAGCCCTTTCCTCATCCAGTGGTTCAGTAGCTACAATACAACTGTTAGCAGGCATAATCATTCTTCTTAATTTTTTATTTAATTTATCAATATAGGCATTGCAAGCTAACACGATACAGTCGGCTTCTATTTGATAATTAGTTGTATGAATTTTGGCTGTTCTACCATATTCAATCTTTTCTGCTTTTGTTTGCTCATATATCCTCACTCCAAGGTCTGTGGCAGCTTTTGCCTCACCTAAAACTAGATTTAGTGGGTGCAAATGCCCACTTCCAGAATCAATGAGACCAGCAATATAATTAGGGGAATTCACATACTTAGTGACGTCTTCCTTCTCAACAAAAGTTAAGCTATGGCCATAGCCTCTTCTATCCCATTCTTTCTTTCTTGCGATCAGTTCATTCTTTTGGATGCGATTTAATGCTACTTCAATAAATCCTTCCTTTAAATCACATTGAATATTAAATTCCTCAATCCTTGTTGTAACCAAATCAGTAGCTTTTGCACCTAGATCCCAAACTGACTGTGCAGCTTCTGTTCCCATTTCTTTTTCAAACTTGTCACTGAAAGTAAAACCAGAGATTAATTGGCCACCATTTCTACCACTTGCTCCCCACCCAACCCTAGCTGACTCAATGACAACGACTTCATAGCCTTTTTTAGCTAGGTTTATAGCTGTATTAATACCAGTAAAACCAGCTCCTACAATGCATACTTGAGTTTTAATACTCTCTTGAAGTGCTGGGAAATAGAGTTTCTGATTTGCAGTTGCCGCATAATATGAACTGGTATGATTGATTTGATTTTGATTCATTTTTTTCATAGTAAATAATACTAAAATATATTTAAATTGTTTGAAATCTTTCAAAAATATAACTTTCTTCAACTCATGTAGATTTTCTAATAATTACTGCTTTAGAAAAAATACTCAATAATAAAACTTAAATATTCATAATTTATGGCTATAATTGTACCAGCACAGATTTGATCCGGATTGCGAGTGCTTAACAAAACGCTAAATAGGACATAGGAAAAATTTTTTACTGTTTAGCAAAAATATAAACATTTTGCAGAATAGAAATGAAAGTATCTTTTGAATTTTTTCCTCCCAGCTCAGCCAAACTGAAAGAAAAATTAATTGCAAATATTGAAAATTTGAAATTTTTATCTCCAAATTTTGTCTCTGTAACCTATGGGGCAGGAGGCTCTACCAGGGATCGAACACATAAAATAGTTAATCACATCATAAATGA
>JAQWQE010000084.1 GCA_029244925.1 Gammaproteobacteria bacterium
AAGTAGGTGAACCATATTGTTCCTCAGTTGATGCCGCTTCATGTTTAAAATCATTCATATTCCTTCCTCTTAGTTTTTTTATCTCAGTTAATTATTTATGCATCTTTTTATTATTTAATTGCCTTTCAATCTTTGAGTAATTTTCGAGCAATCTGCATCCTTTGTATTTCACTAGTTCCACCGCCAATCTGACCATGTCTAAGATAGCGATAAAATAATGTCAAAGGCAATTCAAGTGACTCGCCCATTGCACCATGGATTTGGATTCCATGGTCCAAGCAACGAGCTCCCCAATCCATTGATGTTAATTTAATCAAGCCAGCTTCTACTCTAATGTCTTCTCCTTGATCATAGCGAGCAGCCATCTGATAAGTCAGTGCACGCAGCGATTGAATATCAGTATACATATCTACTAATTTCCATTGTATAGCTTGACGTTCTGCAAGAGGTTTTCCAAATGTATGCCGTTGTTTGGACCAAGAAATACACATATCAAGTGCGCGTTGCATTTTACCGAGAGCGAAAGGACCTCTGAGTAAACGATCATGTATGGTTAACCATCTTTGTCCTAGTCGAAATCCATTACCAACCCCTCCCAAGATAGCGTCATCAGAAACCCTGCAATCATCAAAGTGTACAATGTATTGAGAGGCCTTTGGTCCAAGCCAGGTCTTGATTCCATCTTCTTCTACTTTAACGCCTGGGTTTTTACGATCAACCAGAAACATGGTAATACCACCACGCTGGCGTTTTTCAGCATCTGTAACAACTTGAACCATCATTACATCACTCTCGGCAGCCATAGAAATCCACATTTTAGTGCCATTTATAATCCAGTCATCCCCATCTCTGACTGCCTTAGTTTGCATCATTCCACCAGGATCAGAACCTGCATTTGGTTCAGTTTGTGCAAAACAGGTGGTTTTTTCTCCACTCATAACTGGGTTTAAGTATTTTTCAATTTGCTCACCTTTACAGTCATAGAGAATATTAGGTACATTGGCAAATGGAAAGGGCACAGCGGTATAATAAAATCGCTCTAAAATAGCCACCTTACTTAACATAGAGAGACCAGCACCACCAAAATCTTCAGGAATCATTAAAGTCCATAGCCCAGTTTCCTTGGCTATATTCATTAAATGATCAAGGGTATCTTTGCCAAACACTGCTTCTAGATTAAGCGTTTCTTTAATACCAAAAGCATGATCTGATGAATTAAGAAACTCAGCTTCCAGAGGCATAAGTTCCTTGCTGACAATGTTTTCAGCTAGATCACAAATTTCAAGAACCTCTGGTGGTAATTGAAAGCTATTTGTAGATTCAGAATTCACACTCATTATCTCTATCTCCTAAAATCCATGATTATTTTTTATTATCAGCATTTCTCAATTAACCTCGAAGTGCTTTCAATTGTTGTCCATATCCTTCTGGATTAAATAATACGTCAATGAGTACGGGACTGCCAATCTCTAATGCTTCATCCAGTGCCTGTCGATACTGCTGTATGTTGCTCACTTGATAACTTTTACCGCCCAGTCCCTCCATGACTTGACTGAAATTTGGTGTCTCCCAACGCATTCCTCGGCTCGGTAATCCTGACGCTTGTTGTTTGATATCTATTAACGAAAGTGATTGGTCGTTAAATACAATAATAACAATGGGTATATCTTGTTCAACAGCGGTACTTAGTTCACCAAGACACATAAGTAACCCTCCGTCACCAGTAAAGGCTACAACAGTCCTATCAGTTTCATTAATAGCAGCAGCTATAGCCGCAGGCAGTGCATAAGCCATCGTAGCTAGTCCATTTGATATCAGTACATCAAATGGTTGATTGCAGGGCCAGAAAGCCATCACCGAGAACATATGAGCACCAGCATCAACGGTAATAAGTGGCAATTTTTTTTCTTGATTCAGAGTATGTTTTGACATAGCAGATTCCAGTGCAACCTCTACTACATCTTGCGCTCCTATCCCTTCCTCTGCATGACACTGTAAAGCATGATGCATGTCATCGCGTAAGGCCTTTATATCAGGTAATTTCCAATCCGAAGACAGTACTGAGATACCATTCAATAAAGCACTTATATTATTATTGATAGGACCATAGAGTCCAACATCTGGTTTTACATAATGTACAGGGTATACAATAACTGAAATATCAATAATTGGAATTTGATATCGCCACTTTTGTAATACAAATTCAACAGGATCCAATCCAATCATAATTATTAAGTCTGCCTTCGATATGCAGGCTGACTCTGCTATTCCACCTGTAAATATTCCTGCATATTGTGGATGATGGTCTGAAATAACTCCTTTCGCTTTATAAGTAGTTAGGACAGGGCAGTCAGTATTATCGATCAACTCTCGTGTTTTTTTTGCATTCTCAATACTACGCGCCTCTAACCCAATTACAATGACCGGGCGAGAAGCATTGTTAATGAGCTCATTAGCTTTGGCAAAATTATTTAAATTATCTGCATTCAACTCACGCTCATCTAATGTCTTCTGAGTTTGGAGTTCTAGCACTTCTTTCTTTGCTGTAGCTCCAGTTAATTCAATATGCACAGGACCACAAGGAGGGCTCATAGCTAAATCTATAAGTCTACTTATCTCACTCATGACTTGATTTTCTTCCAATCTACTATGGCCCTTAGTAACTGGTGCTAATAAAGCTTTTTGATCAATAAATTGATGAGTAATAAAATCTGACTGCTGTTCTGTGAAGCCATCAGTTATTAAAATTACAGGAGTACGATCAAGCAAAGCACAAGCAGAACCATTAGCAGCACTAGCAACTCCTGGACCTTTTGTAGTTAAGGCAACACCTAAAGAACCAGTAAGCTCTGCAGTTGCTGAGGCCATTATCATAGCACCAGTTTCTGTTCTAGTGAGTACAAACTTGATGCCTAGTTGAGCTGCGGCTTCTATTAAAAGTAAGCTACTACCACCACCCGGTACCCCATAGATATGAGTGACATTATTATCATAAAGTGCCTGTGCAAGTGTTTCAGCAACAGTCTTAGTTTTATGAGTTGTTTCCTCATTCATTAAGTTAATTCAGCCTCATCTTCGATGGGAAGATTTATAATGATATTTAAAGCTTTATCAACATATGAATTTGATCTAGGAGGAACGACGATCGTAGATTCACGTTCTTCAAAAATAGCAGATCCCTCAAATTTTTGCCCTATCTCTAGCTTGGATCGTTCATAAATAGGTGTAGAAATAAAATCATTTTTACAGCCAAAATAGACTTGTCTTTCTCCTTTCTTATAATTATCAGATTGAACTCCAACTCTTGCTTTAGCTAAATCAATTGTTGGTGTAGGACCTGAAGTCACGACACGCCATGATACGATTTCAATTGCCATATGAGACTCAATTCTCCCAAATTGAGTAAGGTAAACAACTTCAAACAATTGCTGTATTTCAGAAATATTTTGTGATGATAATACTGATTTAGGAATCTCTACTTCCACATTATAACCCTGACCAATGTAACGCATGGAGGCAAGTATCTCGACATATACATCATCTTTACTCTCCATTGCTTCTGTAATTAAGTTTCGTCCTTGTTCTTCCATTTCTAGAATTTGTTTTTTTAAAGTTTTAAAATTTAGCTGACTCAGAGAGACCACACCACCTTGCAGAGTTGTAAAGGACGTTGGTGATACAAGAAAACCTAATGCCGAGGCAACACCTGCACCTGGAGGACAAATAAGTGTTGATAAATTCAGTTTGAGTGCAATATTACAAGCATGAACAGGTCCCGCGCCACCAATGGGAATCATTGAAAAATCTGTAATGCGTTTAGCTTTTTCAAGTGCATGAATAGCTGCAGCTTGAGCCATACTCTCATTCACCGTTTCATGTATAGCCCAAGCTGCATCTACTACCGATAACTCTAATGGATCCGCAATAGTATTTTTAACGGCTGTTTTTGATGCTTCAACATCAAGTTGCATATCACCACCTAAAAAATTATTCGCGTCAAGATAACCCAGAATAAGATCAGCATCAGTAACTGTGGCATTCAAGCCACCCATGCCGTAACAAGCAGGCCCAGGATCAGCACTAGCACTTTCTGGTCCTACTTGTATGAGCCCTAAATTATCTAAATGAGCAATAGAGCCACCGCCTGCTCCAATTTCTATCATCTCAATTACAGGAATTTTAAGCGGTATACCACTACCTTTTTTACCCCTAAATATTCGTGCGACTTCAAATTCATTCGCGTGCATTGGTTTTCCATTTTCCACCAAGCAAGCTTTCGCAGTTGTACCGCCCATATCAAAACACAAAATATTTCCCTGATTATCATTGTTAGTTATAACTTTATTGACTGCAGTTGATGCTTGCACACCACCTGCTGGACCTGATTGAACTAGTCTTATTGGATAAATTGCTGCTGTTGATTCATGCACTGTTCCACCATCAGAAAGCATTAAATACAAGTCTTTACCAACACCCAAATCATGCAAACTTCTAGTTAATCTTGCCAAATAGCGAGTAAATGTTGGCAATACATAAGCATTACAGATGGTAGTTGATGTCCGTTCATACTCACCAATTTCAGCCATTACATCACTAGAGATACACACAATGATATCTGGTAATTCGCGTTGCAATATTTCACGTATTTGTTTTTCATGAACTGGATTTTGATAACTATGCATCAAAGAAACAGCGACAGCATCTATATCGCTCGAAGCAATAGCTCTTGCCAAATTAACAACACTAGATTCATCTAATTTTGTTATAACTTGCCCATCAGGACCAATCCTTTCAGGGACTTCAAAACGCCACTGCCGAGTGACCAATGGTGCTGGTATTTTCATAAACAAATCATAGGTATCATAGCGAGACTCAGTACCTATCTCTTGTATATCACGAAATCCCTGAGAAGTAATTAAGGCCACCTTAGAGCCACGGCGCTCAATAATTGCATTGGCAACTAAGGTAGTACCATGAATAATATGCTTCAATTCTGAAGCTTGAATATTACTTTTCTCAAGAATTTTTTTCACTCCTTCAATGACTCCTAATGAGGGATCGTCTGGAGTGGTCAAAACCTTCTCATCAAACAGTCTCCCATTATTGTCATTAACCATCACTAAGTCTGTAAAAGTGCCACCAATATCAACCCCTAATCGGTAATTATCAGACATCTAAGATACCCCTTTTTCTATAAAGGCATAATCACGCTTTACTGCTTCTTTTGTCACAGCACCAGACTTTAAATCTTGAATAATTTTCTTTTCAGAACGATTTTCTGGAGAGCCTATACCTCCGCCACCTGCAGTATCGAATGTGACCACATCATTGTTCTTTAATTCAATACGACTTTTGGCAGGTATAATTTTACCATTAAGGTAATCACACCCTGCAGATCCGTCTTTTCCACCCAATAGTCCTCTTGGAGGATGTTTAACTCGTTCATGTCGAATGGTCATTGTCACTGGGTGCTTAGAAATAATTTTAAAAGAAAGACGTTGAGCCTGACCTCCTCTAAATTCGCCTGCTCCTCCAGAGTCTGCAATTAAGTTTTTTTCCATGATTAAAATAGGAACACTATTCTCAAATTGTTCCAATGGAACTGTAGCAATATTACTTGGAAAGCTTAGGCATGCAGGGCCATCTTCATGGGGACGAGCTCCATGACCACCATTCATAAAAAACATTTTTATAAATCGTTGACCATCGTCTAATATTCCTGAAAAATAAACATTCCACACTGGCGAACCACAGTCCGCAATAATTCGATCGGGTATTAATTTAGCCAGTGCACTAAAAATAACAGGTGGCAAATAATGTCCAGTCAAGTGCCTAGCCCAAACTGGTGCAGGCCTTAATGGGTTTAGCAGAGAGCCCTCTGGGGCAGTAATAGTAATTGGCCTGAATGAGCCTTCATTATTAGGTGTGTAGGGGTCAAAAGCGCATTTAATTGCATAAGCTGAGTAAGCTATGGTGTAGTTTAGAACTGAATTCACCGGCCGATTAATCTGTTCAGAGGTACCAGAGAAATCAACGCTAAGATCACTTCCAGAAATAGATACTTCACAGCAAATTTTTAAGGGTTCATCGAATCCATCCAGCATAATTTCATCACTGTAAGTTCCATCAGGAATAGCTGAAATTGCTTTGCGCATGGCAATCTCAGATCGTCCGAGTATTTCTTCAACTAACGCATCTAAGTCATCAATTTTTTCATCATCTAGGATTTTTATCAGCCTTTTGATACCTAACTCATAAGCAGAAAATTGCGCACCAATATCACCAAAAGTTTCCTCAGGTGCTCTAAGATTATCTGTCATAAAGGCAATCACATCCTCATTCCTAATACCTTTAATCAAGATTTTTGACACAGGTATAGTCAACCCTTCTTCAAAAGAATCTTTGGCAGTAACAGATGGTGCTCCACCAATATCAACGCTATGAAATACACTTCCCAAATAAGCAATCAATTTTCCATCACGGAACACGGGTCGAATCATCGTAATATCATTGAGGTGGCCTGTACCATAGTAACCATCATTGGATATCATCACATCACCTGGGCTCAAGGTCTCTTTAGGAAAGCGTTTCAACATAACTTTTAGAGTACGAGGCATAGAGCCTATAAAAGAAGGGATACTGCGTGAAGACTGAGCAAATAACCTACCATTAGAATCCATCAGGCAAACTGCAAAATCCCAATTATCTCGAACTACTGATGAGAAAGAGGTACGAACGAATACATGAGCCGTTTCGTCTAAAAGGCCATTTAAGCGTTGCCAAACAATGCCTACTTGTAAAGCTGAGAATTTTTTAGTTTTAGTCATAATATTTCTTAATTCAACTGAGATGATTCTAAAAATCCATAGCTAAGAAAATAACTTAGCGAAGATATATCCTCATCAATGAAAAGATAACAGACAACTAGAACCCATTTTATGTCTCAATAATGGGCACTATAAGATAAATAATATAAAAATTAAGCCCTAATAATGTTTAGAGAGCGTTGTCATTATAATTCCAAATCTTTTGATGAAATACGATCAGTAAAATAGTTTTTTTGTCTTAGGGCTAACCAATTAAGAATCGTTTAATACTCTGAAAAGATTGGATTTTTTGAGACTAAAACTTTTTCTTTTATTTTCAAAAATTAGAACAATTCAACTGCATCATTATCAGATAAATATTTTATTTTTAATAATAAAATTTGCACACGTTTGCAAATTATCCTAATGTCATTATAGTTATGAGCAATTATCACTAATAAAAATGATAGGGAATTTGAAAATGAAAAATATAAATATTTGTATTAACTTAATCGTAGTCACGCTTGTGTTTTCGTTAGAGCCTTTGATGGCACAAACAGTAATAGAGGAAATTACTGTTACTGCGAGAAATCGTACTGAGAATCTACAAGAAGTACCTCTTGCTATTTCTGCTTTTTCATCCGATCAACTGGATAAAGCGGTTATTAAAAATGTTAATGATTTAGCCAATTTTACATCGAATATGACTTTCAGTAGCAGCGAGAATGGTCGTTTAAATATTCCAGTAATTCGTGGTATGGGCATGATTGATACTCGTGGTTTTGATAACAATGTTAGTATCTTCCTTGATGGTGTTTTTGTTTCAGGTAGAAGCTCTCAAAATTTAGCTATGCTAGATTTAGAACGAGTTGAAGTTGTTAAAGGTCCTCAAAGTGCTCTTTATGGCCGTAATTCTTTTTCTGGTGCTATTAATTATGTGACCAAGAAACCAACTAATGAATTTTCCGGTAAAATTACAACAACAGTTGATCTAGATAACATCCGTCAAGTTGTAGCTTCCATAAGTGGGCCAATTATAGATGGAAAACTCTCAGGAAGTCTTGCTATAGACTCTGATCATAATGGTGGTACTTATTCTAATAGGCCTGTGGATCAAGAGTATCAATTGGGTGGGCATGATAATGAAAGCATAATGGCGACTCTTAGATACACTCCCAATGAATCAACTGATATTGTTTTTAGTGTTTTTCATGGTTCAGAAAATATAGATCAATTACCGCTCTCAATAGACGCCAATAATTGTGGTGAATATGACGTCGGGCCACGTGGAGTAACTTACGATGCTGGAGTTCCTTATTATCATTGCGGCGAGATCAATGGTTCAGGAACAGATGAATTTAGTATGTCTCCAGAAGCTTATTCAGCTAAGGGAAATTCTTCACGATTTACTCTGAAAATGGATTTTGATTATGATGAGTTTAACGTTATATCAACCTCATCTTATTCAGAAAGTAAAAATCATGGAAATATGGACCTTGATCGTGGTTATAAAGGTGCTCAACATTATGGTTGGACTACTATTGCTGCAGCTCAAGCATATTTTTATGGTGGTCCTCTTGCTGGTCGTATGGCTAATTTGGGACCTATGGGGACTCCACCTTTATTGGTAGCAGATCCTGGTTTTCCAGCACCGACCATATCCTTTGGAGGATTATTTGCAGCTGACACCTATCTTGGATCACAGAATCTTGACCAGGATTATTTATCTCAAGAAATAAGAATAGAATCCAACACAGATCAAAGAATTCGATGGTCTGCAGGCGCATTTTATTTTAAATCTGACAGCATTTCATCAACAGCTTTTAATGTTGATGTCAGCGAAGCGCTTGAAGCATCTGGTCTGCCTGCTGATCAACTTATTTTTCTAACTGCAGAACCCCTATATTTTCCATCAGCATTCCACCCAATATTTGGCTTTCCTATCGCCTTTTTTAATGGAAACATGGGCGTTAGTCACCCAGTCCTTGCTCAACCATCTGTAGATCCAGAAACTACTGGAATAATTTGGTGGGAAGGGAGCAATCCAAATAATCATCTAACTTCTGGTATTAATAAGGTTACACAACATGCACTGTTTGGTTCATTTGAATACGATGTTACAGATCAAGTTACTGTAACAACGGAATTGCGGTGGACTAATGATAATCGCACTCTATTAAGCACGAAAGATGATTTCTTCTTCTCACTTAAGACCTTTGAAGCAGCAGGAGTTCCTGCTTATCATGAAGTTAAGCATGATTATTTAGATCCTAGATTCACAGTGAGTTATAAGGCAACGAAAGACGCTATGCTTTATGCTTCTGCTTCTCATGGCACTCGATCTGGTGGTATTAACCCCAGTCTTCCTATTACAGCAGATCCATCTTTTGAACCTGAAGAGAATTGGACTTATGAGGTAGGCGCTAAAACTACATGGCTTAACGGTAGTTTACAAATTAATGGCGCTGCCTTTGTTATTGACTGGACAGATGCACAGTTTAGACAAATATTGTCTAACTTCTTAACAACAACAGCTAATTCAGAAGGATTAGATATTAGTGGTTTTGAAGTTGATTTTATTTATAACCCAACTGATCATCTATTAATCACTGGCGGCTATGGTTATGCCAATGCTGAGTTTGCTGACGGCACTCTTTGGACTGGTGGCAATGCTTTTTGTAGCAAAATGATAGATGGAAGTATTCATCAAACATTACCAATCAATTGTGTAACATCACCTATTAATGGTAAAAGCTACCCTGATATGAGTAAAAAAATGCCGAAACGTTCCAGCAAAACTACCGCTAATTTAGCTGTTGAATATAGAAAATCACTACCAGAATCAGTAATGAGTGATCTTAATGGGTTTGTCAGGCTTGATGCTTTTTATCGTTCTAAACAGTATATGGATGAAATGAATGTTGCTTTTGTTCCAGATCGTGTAGTAATGAATTTTAGTGCTGGTATTGAATCAGGTAATTTTGATCTAAAAATCTGGGTACGCAATCTATTGGATGATGATAAGCCAATTTATGCACAACAATTTGGAACAGACTTTAATTCACAGGTAACGGTATCAAGTGTAGTGAATCCAACACTAAGGCAAATTGGTTTTACTGGCACTTATAGATTTTAATAGAGTATTTACTGAACAATAATTAAATACAATCTAATTTAGATATTTTTATCTAAAGGGGTATTAATACAATGACAGTTTCAAGAAATAAAATTGCTGCTGTAACCTTTGGAATTCTATTGTTATGTATGTCTTCATTTTATTCAGTGGTAGCAGATACATCAAATGAAGATGAACTTATCTTAGTTGTTGGCGCTTCGGGTAGGACAGGATCTTACGTTATAAAGTACTTAAAACAGCAAGACAGAAACTTTATTCCAATGACTAGTAATAAAGAACGTGCTGCTAAAAAAATTAGTGATAAATATAATTGGGTTGAAGCAGATGTTAAGAATCCAAAATCATTAGATTCTATTATGGTGGGTGTGACTGCGATTATATCAGGACTTGGGACAAATATATTTGAAGGACCTAATAGCCCTGAATTTATAGATTATGGTGGAACAAAGAATCTGATAGATGCCGCCAAAAGAGCAGGGACAGTGAAACAATTTATTCAAATGTCATCATCTGGTATTACACAAGAAAATAATCCTCTTAATAAATATGGCAATGTCTTGGTATGGAAACTCAAAGGTGAAGATTATATTCGATCAAGCTCTATCACTCATACAATTATTAGGGCAGGGGGGCTAACTAATGATGAGTCAGGTGTTAATGGGGCAAGAATGCAACAAGGAGATACTGTTCCTATAAATGGTGGTTTGACCAGTCGAGGCAACCTTGCTGCTATTTGCATAGAAGCACTAACCAATCAGAATGCAAAAAATAAAACACTTGAAGTTTTTGATGATGAAACAATGCAAGCTGATGCTTGGCGAAAAGATTTTGCAAAACTTATACCAGACTTAAAAAAATAATAAAAATCTATTATTGGGCCTTAATCGAATTATGTTTATATGAAAAAGGAGAAGAGCAGGGTCACGTCCTATAATGTTGCTAAATTAGCAGGTGTATCAAGATCAGCCGTATCAAGAGCATTTACTCCAAATGCTAGTGTCTCTCTAAAGACTAGAGAAAAAGTTAATATAGCAGCAAAAAAACTTGGTTATCATCCCAACGTTATGGCTCGTAGTTTGATTACAAAAAAAACTCAATTGATAGGACTGCTTATGGCTGATTGGGAGAATCCTTTCTATGCTAGTACTTTAAAAAAATATAGTGAAAAACTTCAAAAAGAAAATTATCAAACCGTTTTAGCTACTATTAATGAAAATAGTGATATTAATACTTCCATTGAGTTTCTAATGCAATATCAGGTAGATGGAATTATCATGCTTTCTGCTTTGCCATCTAAAGATCTAGTTCGTAAATGTAATCAAAAACATACACCAATAGTCTTAGTAGGTAATTCATCAAAAGAATTGAATACTTGTACAGTAAATATTGATCATAATGCGATTGGAGAGAACTTAGCTGCTTTAGCCTTAAATTTAGGTTATAGACGTTTTGTCATGATAAGAGGTGATAAGAATATTGAATCAGGGATTCAAAGAACCGAGTCATTTTCCAAGGTTATAGAAAAAAAAGAAGAAGGAAAAATCCTTGCTAATCTTACAGATATTTTAGGACATGATGAGGGACGCAATGCCATGGCAGATATTATAAAAATAGATCCAGAACTTGTAATATGTTCTTCTGATTTAACAGCATTAGGTGTTATTGATGGAGCGCGCATAGATTATAATCTTGAGATACCTCGTGATATGGCTGTAATTGGTTTTGGAGATAATCCTATATCTTCTTGGGGTATGAATCGTTTAACTACTGTTCAATTACCACATGAAAAATTAATCGATGAGTCCATTAGCTGTCTAATTAGACGGATTAATAATCCAGAACTTCCACCTAAAAATATAGAACTACTTTCAGATATCATAACCCGTGATACAACCAGAAAACTTATGCAATAAGCTTATTCTGGTTTTTTAAATTTGAATATAAATCGATCTGATTTTCCACGCACATCTGGCATCATAACCATCGTGTTGAGAGCATCATTAGGGTTATCCAAGATGTTACTTTCAGCAACAAAACGAAAACCAGCATTCTCAACTTCTTGCTTAACAAGTACTTTATCTATGCGATGAAATTTTTCAACATCTCTTGTCCCTGATCCTAGTTCTGCCTCATGATCAACTATCATCAGAGTGCCACCTGGTTTGATTGCATCAAACAACGCCTTATTCATAGCTTCCGAATTAATGTTCAGTTGAGATAAATGTGTGTCATGATAGATCAGTACAATGATCGCAGCATCTAGCATTTTAGAAAAAACAGGAGCATTAAATGTACCCATAATACTAGTCACATTAGCGTGCTCTTCCGCTATAGGGTCTGTTGGATTACCATTTTTAAAAACACGTGCAAATTCTTTACCATTAAATCCATAAACATGACCGGTTGATCCGACTATATCACTTAGAATTCTAGTGTAATAACCACCTGCTGAACCAATATCGGCCACTATATCTCCAGGTCCTATGTCAGAGAAGCTCATAATTTTAAATGGCTTTCTGTCTATGTCACGTTGTCTATCTTTTGCAGGTCTTGTTTGATTTTCAATAGCCTTTTGTATGATACTTTCATTATTTTCATGTGCATTCGAGCTTTTTGGTGCTGTAATAGCAAAGAACGGTAATAAGAGGATAAGTGTAAAAAAAGTGGGTCGTTTTATTTTCATAATTATTTTAATCCTTTATAAATCTTTTATAATGCAGCGACTTGAATCAAGTTAGTCCATGAACATTCGATATAGATATAGCATATCTGAATCATAAGCAGTAAATGTTTTGCCGATAGATTGATCATTGCCTAATGCTTCGATCGCTAGATTAGCAACATCTACTCTGGCAATGAAGCTAAAAGCCAAATGATCTTCTGTTAGTTTTGCTTTGCCTGAAGATTGTCCATTGCTGAAACCACCAGGACGAATAATAGTATAAGCAAGACCGCTGTTTCGTAGATGATTTTCAGCCTTTTCTTTTTGTATAATAACTTCTTTGTGCCCTCTTCGAGCAAGTGGGGGCAGAGCATCATATGACTCTCCTGTACCAATCACTGTAATAAGTATAAAGCGATTAGCACCTGATGCATTTGCTGAATCTATAATATTGCGATTACCAATAAAGTCAGGACGCTTGTTAGGATCCATCTTTACTTCACCTTTGATCATCGATTGGATGAAATTTTGCCGCTTCGGTAAATCTTTAGCTGAAGTACCAAGTGTTGATATCACAGTACCAAAGTTATTTTGAGAAAAAATTGTCTCAACTTGCTCCTTAATGAGAGCATCTGCGATGACTTGTTTAACTCCCAGTTGATTTAATTGTTGAACATTTGAGGTAGATCGAACCATAGCTGTTACATCTTCTCCACTATCTATTAACTTTTTAACTATTTCAAACCCAACACCTCGAGTTCCTCCAACAATTAGAATTTTATTAGAGGGGGTGACGTAATTTGATGATGATAAAAATTTTGTAGGAGTGTGATAAATACCACTCATTAAGATCAAATATGTACTTATTATAAATACAAAACCAATTATGAATGAAATCAGATAACGTGATATTTTTAAAATTATATTCATATATTTCTTAGTTGAACTCATTTTAGTAAAAAACTGTTTTTTTCTAGAGAAAGGATTTAATTTTTTGTAAAAAAAAATTAGAATAAATAAGAGTATAATTTCTTGGAGAAGATTGCAAACGTGTGCAATACTCCTAGATTAAAATAATAATAGTGGAGGACAATATGGCTACTAACGAGGCTTTTTATAAACGTGGAAAAACAGCTGGTGTGTTCCCTTCGCTCTCATCACGTCGAGATGAAGCCTATATGAATTTTATAGAAGATGCTCGTAACTTATTGTTGCATGCTCAACAGAAACCCATTGGAGAATACAGCAAATTATTATTGAATAATGCTGGAAAGAGCATGGAACCTGATCCTAGCAGTACAATGGAAGCAGTAGAACTACTCATGAAAGATAACGTTCTAAAAACCTATTACCGAATAAAACGTACCCTTCAAGAATCCTTTTGGGAATGCACTTATAATTCTCTTAATATGAGAAAAAATGACTTACTACAAGCCCTGGATGATGCTGAAAAAATAGGTCCTGGCTCGGTCACATATGATCCAAGTTTTTCAATACCTGAGTATGCCACTTCTGAGATTCATATTCAGCCTGGTGGTAATGCCAATGAACCACTCTCAGGTCTTCTTTATGATTATGGTTCAAAGGTTTTTATGGGTGGCGCTGCGGATAATGACATGTTTGCTGATATGCAAGCCAGTACAGTGGGTGTTCCTAAAAATAATAAAGTAAATCGTATTCTTGATCTTGGATGCAGTGCAGGAGTCACTTCTTCAGCTTTAAAACGAATTTACCCAGACGCCGAAGTTTGGGGAATAGATGTCAGTTCTCATATGGTTCGTTACGCACATGCCAGAGCGATAGAACAAAACTATGATATAAATTTTAAGCAAATGCTCGCTGAAGAGCTTAACTTTGATAATAATCATTTTGACATTGTGGTGGCTAATTTGTTGTTTCATGAAGTTCCAGTTTCAGTCTCAAAAAAGATTCTTTCAGAAACCTTAAGGGTATTAAGGCCAGGCGGTAGCTTTACATTAATAGATTTTCCTGGGGATAAAACAAGGGATGTCTACACTATGTTTTTTGGTGAAATGGATGCGGCTGACAATGGCGAACCTTTTTTACCTGGATTTGTGCGTTCCAATGTCGAAGAGATTATGGAAGAGGTTGGCTTTGAAATGAGTCCATATGATCCCAGTAAGTTTATACTTGCAGGAAGAATAGGCTTTAAACCAAACAATTAAACGAGAAACAAATGACAGATAAAAAATCAAATGATCTTGAGGACTTAGGTAAACTCCCAGGTTTCAAGCGAGGCAACCCCACCTATTTTGAAAATGAGGTTATTGACCACCTTATCTCTATAACTCTTGAATTGGGGGCAGAACTTTGGGTGGTTAAAGATCGACTTGCCCATGTTGAGGAAATTTTATCGGAAGAGAATGAAATTTCTCTAAGCTCACTTAGAACGGGTAAACCATCAGACCTGCTTCAAGAGCAACTAGATAAAGAACGTAAAGAAATTATAAAACGTATTTATGGAAGGCTCTATTCTAAATATGGCGGTGAAACAGTTGATGAGAAAAGCGCTATTTAAGTTTTAATTAAAACGAGGTTACAAAATTTCAATTCGTGATCGAAAAATTAGTCTTCCTATTAAGCTTGCCTTTGGAACAGGACAAGTTGCAGAAGCTATCAAGACAAACTCCATAGAATTTTTCTTATTATTCTATTATGTTCAGGTTTTGTACCTAGACCCAATTTTAGCAGGTACAGCTCTCCTCATAGCATTAGTATTTGATGGGATTAGTGATCCTATTGTTGGTGCATTTTCAGATAAATATCATTCTAAATTAGGCAGACGCCATCCATTTATGTATGCATCAGCAATACCATTTGGATTAGCTTTCTATTTGCTTTTTAGTCCACCAGAAAGTCTTTCTGGAACCAGTCTTTTTTTATGGCTAACGTTTTTTGCAATCAGCCTACGACTAATGATGACTTTTTTCCTTGTCCCTTACTATGCTGTAGGAGCTGAATTAACAGAGAACTATAACGATCGTACAGCTCTTGTTGCTGTTAGAAACATTTTTTCTTTTGTTGCAGCCATGATTTTATCCATAGTTGCCTTTACGTTCTATTTTAAGGCCACTGATGCTTATCCCCAAGGTCAGCTTAATCCCGAGGCTTATCCTGCTTTCGCATTAACGTTTGCTATTGTATCAATTATTGCAATTCTTATAGCAACAAGGGGTACGCAATCACAAATTCCTTTTTTACATATAAGTGATAATGATGAAAAAGTGTTTACAGACAGTTTCTATAATTTTTATAAATACTTTTATAAAGAACTTGGTGCTGTTTTAAAAAACCGTGCATTTCTTTCTATCTTTCTTGTTTCCATTACTTTTTTTATATTAAGCGGTCTACAGCGTGCACTTGTACTTCATATGAATACTTATTTCTGGGCACTGGAAACAGCGAGGATGCAATATATGTTTTATGCTTTTTTTGCATCAACTGTTATTGCTATACCATTTATAAAATACATCATGAATTGGTTGGACAAAAAAAGAACAATGTATTTAGGGTTGTCAATAATTCTAACTTCTTTTGTCTTACCTACAATTTTACGACTTATTGGACTGTTTCCAGATAATGACAGTTCATTGTTATTACCCATTTTAGTTTTTAGTCAAATAACGACTGGTTTTGGCATGGCAATTATGGTTGTAGGAATGGGATCAATCATGGCGGATATTGCCGATAATCAAGAGTTAATAACCGGCAAGCGTCAAGAGGGTTTGATTTTTTCTTTTATTAGTTTTGCAAGCAAAGCCACTTCAGGAGTAGGGCATTTCTTAGCCGGGTTAGCACTTTCGTTGATATCATTTCCAACGACAGAAAATGTCAAACCTGAAGATATACCAAACGATGTTATCTTTAATCTAGGGTTGGTATATGGACCTAGTGTTTTAGTGTTTGGATTGGTATGTTTTTATTTCTTCTCCTACTACAATATCACTCGCGAAAGTCATGAGGAAACTTTAGAAACTTTGCATCTTAGACGTTTAGAATCTAAAAATAAAACATCATGAGGTCAATCTATGAGTTCATTATCTTTAAATAATATTAAACCTACTGTTGCCAGTGCCAAGGCTTTTCTTGAACGCGGCTGTCAAAAAATGTTCATCAATGGCGAGTGGGTTGATGCTTATGATGGTTCTACCTTCGAAACTATTGATCCTGGAACAGGCACTGTAATAAACGAGGTAGCCAAAGGAAGTATTGCTGAAATCAATGATGCAGTGGCTGCTGCACGAGCGGCACTTGAGAGTGATCAATGGCATAACATGCTGCCGGTTGAGCGTGCACAGATTCTCAATAAAATTGCTGATATTATGGATGAAAAAATCGATGAATTGTCTGAACTAGAAACACTAGATCAAGGCAAACCATTGTACGTTTCCCGTTGGGCTGAAATCCCAGGTGCAATTGATCAATTTCGCTATTTTGCAGGTATAGCGAGAACTATTGAAGGACAAACCATCACTTCTTCTATTGGCTATCAACCCGAAGGTAAAAAAACATTTAGTTACACGCTTCGACACCCACTAGGAGTTGTCGCATGCATTACGCCTTGGAATTCACCTTTGGTTTTAACTGCAATGAAAATAGCACCAGCACTCGCTGCAGGTTGCACCATTGTATTAAAACCAGCAACACTAACCAGTCTAACAGCTGTGCGCTTAGTTGAAATATGTCAGCAGGCAGGTCTCCCAGAAGGTGTTCTGAATTTAGTGACTGGATCTGGTAGCACAGTGGGTGAAGCACTAGCCATGCATCCTGATGTGGATAAGGTTTCGTTTACTGGATCGACCGAGATTGGCCGCAGAGTGATTAAATCAGCAGGAGAATCCAACCTTAAAAAAGTTCAGGTGGAACTTGGTGGTAAATCTCCTCAGATAGTGATGCCGGATGCAGACCTTGATTTGACCATTCCTGGAGTTGCTAATGCAATTTTTTTTAATGGCGGCCAAGTTTGTGTTGCAGGATCACGACTGATTGTACACAAGAGTATTTCTGATCAACTGGTTGAAGGAGTCGCAAAATATGGTCGTGAGATGGTTATGGGCCATGGCCTTGATCCTAAGACACAAATGGGACCTTTGGTGGCTAAGAGTCATGCAGAATCTGTCAAAAAATATGTTGACGATGCTGTATCTGTTGGTGCTGAGTTAATTTCAGGTGGTCATATTTTAGGTTCTTCTGGTTGTTATATGGAGCCAACCATAGTTGGGAATGTGGAGCAGGATATGGTTATATTTAAAGATGAGGTTTTTGGGCCAGTTCTTACAGTTTCAGTATTTGAAGATGATGAACAGGCACTGATATTAGCCAATGATAGTCCTTATGGTTTAGCAGCATCAATATGGACAGAAGGACTTTCCAATACCCATCGAATAGCAGATTCTATAAACGCGGGTACCGTGTGGGTGAATAGCCATTTAATGTTCGATGCGGCTTTACCCATTGGTGGTTGGAAGCAATCTGGTTGGGGGCAAGAATCGGGCCATCAAGCTGTGTCAAACTATCTCAAGGATAAAACTGTTACCTCAATTATATAGTCTAATAAAGAAAAGAGGTTAAAACCCAATTCGTCATAAAATGTTTAAGGACTATATTTAGGAGCAAATCAAAAATAGTAATCTTTTTGGCAGTTTAGTTTTTAAAAAAATTAGTGAATAAGATTATTTAACCTTTATAATCATCAAATAGTAATTCATTAGCGCCCGTAGCTCAACTGGATAGAGCATCAGCCTTCTAAGCTGAGGGTTAGAGGTTCGAGTCCTCTCGGGCGCGCCATAAAAATCAACAGTTATATCTAATTTATCTTTCCCTAAAAGCCTCATTAGCTATTTTAGTAACTGGTTGAATTAAATACTCTAAAACAGTTTTTTCTCCACT
>JAQWQE010000001.1 GCA_029244925.1 Gammaproteobacteria bacterium
ATCAAACTGCCAATAAAACCATTGATCAATTTATTTGTGAAACAAAATATGGTGATGCGAGTAAAAAGATTATAATTGAGGAATTCATAACAGGACAGGAACTTAGTTACATAGTAATGGTCAAAGGAACTGAATATCTCACCCTTGCAACATCACAAGACCATAAAACAATTGGGGAAGGTGATATTGGACATAACACTGGTGGAATGGGAGCATATTCACCTGTTCCATTTGTAAATGATGAGCTTGATAAAAAAATTAAGAAAAAAGTTATCGAACCAACTGTCAGAGGACTTTTTGAAGACGGAATCAGTTTCAGAGGATTTCTATATGCCGGCCTTATGATTGACTCTGATATGAATCCAAAAGTACTAGAGTATAACTGTAGATTTGGAGATCCAGAGACTCAACCAATAATGCTCAGACTAAAATCAGACCTCATTGAGATGATTCAGGCCTGTTTCTCTGGAAGCATTAGTCATTTTAAAGTTGAGTGGGATCAAAAATCAGCTATGGGTATAGTAATGTCCAGTAGTGGTTATCCTGAATCCTATGAAACTGGTAAAAAAATCTATGGGCTCGATACATTTTCCGATAAAAATAATACAAAAGTCTTTCACTCAGGTACACGATTAGAGAATAACGATGTTCTTACTAATGGAGGCAGAGTTCTATGCGTAACTGCACTTGGTGATGACTTAAAACAATCTAACCGAAACGCATACTCTGCAGTTCAAGAAATAGGTTGGGATGGAAAATATTACAGAAAAGATATTGGCTTTAGAGTGATCAAATAGTTTTATTTTCTCATTGACTCAAAAAATTCACTATTTGTTTTGGTATCTTTCATCTTATTGAGCAAGAATTCAATAGCTGCGATCTCATCCATATCGTGAACAACTTTTCGAAGAACCCACATTTTTTGGAGTTCCTCTGGATCCATAAGAAGCTCTTCCCTCCTAGTGCCAGATTTATTGATATGAACAGCAGGATAAACTCTCTTATCGGCAATTCGTCTATCTAGAGCTACTTCCATGTTGCCTGTTCCTTTAAATTCCTCAAAAATGACTTCATCCATTCTCGAGCCTGTATCTACTAAGGCAGTGGCAATAATTGTTAAGCTCCCGCCTTCTTCAAGATTTCTTGCTGCTCCAAAGAAACGTTTGGGTTTTTGCAAGGCATTTGCATCCACACCACCAGTTAGGACCTTACCTGAAGCTGGTGCTACTGTGTTGTAGGCTCTTGCTAACCTTGTAATTGAATCTAAAAGAATGACTACATCTTTTTTATGTTCTGAAAGCCTCTTTGCTTTTTCAAGTACCATATCGGCTACTTGAACATGCCTTGATGCTGGCTCATCAAATGTGCTCGAAACAACTTCACCCCTTACCGTTCTTATCATGTCGGTGACTTCTTCTGGTCTTTCGTCTATGAGTAGGACAATTAAATGTGCTTCTGGATAGTTTGCCGTGATCGATGATGCAATATTTTGAAGAAGTATAGTTTTACCAGCCTTTGGAGGTGAAACAATTAAGCCTCTTTGTCCTTTTCCGATTGGTGATGCTAAGTCTATGATCCTTGCAGTCAAATCTTCTACACTACCTGTACCTTGTTCAAGTTGAAATCTTTCTTCTGGAAAATAGGGAGTAAGGTTTTCAAATAATGCTTTTGTTCTTACATTCTCAGGATCCTCAAAGTTGATTTCCGAAACCTTTAATAGTGCGAAATAGCGCTCATTATCTTTAGGGGGTCTTACTGACCCTGAAACGGTATCTCCATTCCTGAGGTTAAATTTTCTAATTTGAGTAGGTGAGACATAAACATCATCTGGACCAGCAATATAGGAGGTATCAGCAGACCTTAGGAAGCCAAAACCATCTTGTAATACTTCTAGTACACCCTCACCAAAGATCCTCTTATCTTTAGCGGCATGAGCTTTAAGAATTGAAAAGGTGATATCCTGCCTTCTTGCTCTGGATATATTTTCAACACCCATTTCTTGTGCTGTTTTTTGAATCTCTGTGATTGATTTTGTCCGAAGATCAGGAAGTCTGAGCACATCATCTCCTTCTAGCTCTGACTTTGAAATCACATCTTCAGATGTGAAGGTAGCTGCTCTATCTCGAAAATCTTTTTTATGATTTGATCTTTTTCTTTTTTTTCCGTTTGATGGCATTTTATTAAATATTTTGATTTATAAATGATTCTATTTGACTCTTTGACCCTGCGCCTATGTGCTGAGCCTGCACATCTCCGTCTTTGATAATTATCAGGGTTGGTATACTTCTAACTGAATATTTCATTGATGTTTGATTATTAGTGTCAACATCAACTTTAACTATTTGTATCTTATCGCCGATTTCACTATCCAACTCTTCTAGGATTGGTGCTATCATTTTGCATGGGCCACACCACTCAGCATAAAAATCAATCAGTACTGGAAGTTCTGATCCACTTAAGTCTTGCTCTATTGTTTTATCCGTTGTTTCTATTATTCCCATAATTTGATATTCCTTTTGGCGAGATAATAATGATGATTCACAAGCCTTGAATTTGGCTAGGGATAACCATTCTCTCTAAATCTAGTATAATATTGCAAGTCTTTTTTATAAAAAAGACTATAAAGTAGAATTAAGCCGAAGCTTTAATAACTATTATCATATTAATAATGCACTCATTTTCGCTAAATCAAAATATAATTGATGAAGTTATAAACACTTCATTGATAGCAGGAGAGGCTATTTTAGATATCTACCGTACAAATTTTGATATAGAAATAAAAAAAGATTTTTCACCATTGACACAAGCAGATCTCGCCTCTCATGAGATTATTCTATCTTCCCTCAAAAAACTAACACCGAACATACCAATTTTGTCTGAGGAATCATCAGAAATACCTTATGAGCAAAGATCGGGGTGGATTGATTATTGGTTAGTTGACCCTTTAGATGGGACTAAGGAATTCATCAATAAAAATGGTGAATTTACCACAAATATAGCTTTAATTTCCGAGAATAGACCAATCTTTGGTGTTATTTATGCTCCAGCAATTAAAGAAATTTACTGGGGCTCTCACTTGTCTGGATCATTCATGCAAATATCAGGTAAAAAACCTAAAAAGATAAGCGTTAAAAGTAAGGCAAGTAATATTACAAATGTGGTCTCTAGTAGATCCCATAAATCAGATACTGAGGAACACTTTCTCAATAAAATTGGAGATCATAAGGAACATCAGATTGGTAGCTCTTTAAAATTTTGCCTACTAGCTTCAGGCAAGGCTGATATCTATCCTAGATTTGGACCCACTTCTGAATGGGATATTGCTGCAGGTGATGCCATTTTGTCATATGCTGGAGGAGGGATTGTCGATTCTGAAAAAAATAATATCCTATACAACATAAAAGAAGATCTTCTAAATGGAAGCTTCTTTGCTTTTACCAATAGAGAAACTATGGATAAACTCTATTTAGATTTCTTTAAATCAGTTATTTGATTTTGGATGATATCCATCAACGACATCCAGGAAGATATTTTTGATTTCTCTCTGATCTTCACCTTCTATCGCACTAGTTAATTTTTCTAAAAAAATCTTCATCTGATCCCAAGATCTAGTTTCATCTTTAGCTAAAAAGATTTTTTGATGCTCAGTAGACTCAGATTTACTATCAATCAATAACTCTTCGAACAGCTTCTCCCCTGGCCTTAGTCCGGTAAACTTTATTTCAATATCACCATCCGGATTTTCATTATCTTTGACTGATTTACCACTAAGTTGGATCATATCTTTTGCTAACTCATGAACTTTTACCGGATCTCCCATATCTAGTAGGAAAATATCTCCCATCTTTCCCATTGCACCAGCTTGTATAACTAGTTGAGACGCTTCGCGCGGAGTCATAAAATACCTAATAATATTGGGATCAGTAACCGTCAATGGCCCACCACTCTTAATCTGCTTCCTGAAGAGCGGAACAACAGATCCTGAAGAGCCTAAAACATTACCAAACCTTACTATACTGATTCTTGTATTTATTTCTTTCTCGAGGAGATCATTTTGGTAGATTGATTGAAGAATCTGCTCAGCGAATCTTTTTGTTGCACCCATTATGTTTGTTGGCCTCACTGCCTTGTCAGTTGATATAAATACAAAACTCTCTATATTCATTCTTATAGCTGCACTAATGCAAGACAGGGTCCCAAAAATATTACATCTAACTCCTGCGATAATATTCTTTTCTACAAGTGGAACATGCTTGTAAGCTGCGGCATGATAAATGGTGTTAATATCATATTTCTCGAATATTTTTTCTAACCTTCCTTGATTATTCACATTACCAATTATTGTAATAATTGGGGTATTGCCTGACGATGTCGATAATTGCTGCTCTGCTTGATAGAGTGAGAACTCACTGATATCAAAAAGCACTAATCTATTTGGCTTATTTTCTAAAATTTGGTTTGATAACTCAGACCCAATTGACCCACCAGCTCCAGTAATTAGAACATTCTTTCCTGTAATATCCCTCTCTAGAAGTTTTTGAATTGGCTCTCTTTGCTCTCTCTTTAGAAGATCACTAATTTTAACCTTCTTAAGATCATTAACAGACAATTCTCCTTTTGCTATATCAATAATATTGGGCATAACTCTTATAACAACTGAGTATCCTTTAAGTTCATTTATTATCTCTTGGATTCTAGACTTACTATCATTGGGTTTAGCTATGAATATTTCTGAAACATTTAAGTTATCAATAATTCTATCAAGATCACTTCTTGAGTAGATTTTTAAGCCTTCAATAAAATTTCCAATAAAATCATTGTTATCATCAATGAAGCCAACTACCTTAAATTCAGGAGAATGTGCAATTGCTGATCTAAGCTGGATTCCAGAATCATTTGCACCATATATAAGAACACGGGATAGATTTGAATCTTCTTTAATAAGAAGCCATCTAGCTAAGTATCTGATTCCACCTGAGAAATTAATTGTAAGAATACAGTTAAGAAATAGAAAATCTATTGGTGTAATCTCAATTGGGACTATCAAGAAGGTTAAAAACCAAACAAATGTGTATATTAAGCTAGCAATAGATATAATCCTCACGCTCTGGTAACTGGAATACCTAATCAAAGATTTATAAAGTCCTAAAGAATAGTAAATTGGTAGAGCTACTACTGGCATAAGAAATATTAATAAATAATACGACTCTTCCACAGGAGAAAAGAGTTCATTATTTCTAATGGAAAGAGAAACCCAAAATGCCAAAACGAGCATAAGATAATCACAAAACATAACGAGGTATGTTTTCTGCAACCTTGTAAGATTAATAAAAGCTGTCTTAAGATCTAGGAGTATTTTTTTTAGTGACATTCTTTAATAATCATAATTGCTTTGGGTTAGAGTATTTTTTTTAAAAACTAATGTGTAATCCCTTCACTTCTAAGAGACTTAATCAAAGTAAGGGCAATTACTCTTAAATCATACATGAATGTTCTATTTATCATGTATTCTTTGTCTAAATTAACCTTCTCTTCAGTAGATAACTCATCCCTGCCATTAATTTGTGCAAGCCCAGTCAATCCAGGTTTTATTTTCTGAATACCATAATTGGTCCTCAATTGAATTAGGTCATTCTGATTATGAAGAGCTGGCCTTGGGCCGACAAAACTCATCTTCCCAGAAAGTATAGTCCATAATTGTGGTAATTCATCTAGACTAGATCCTCTCAATAATCTTCCAATAGGAGTGTAGTAGTTTTCTGGCGTATGAAGTAAATGTGTTGCTACATCTGGAGTATTCACTTCCATCGTTCTATACTTGGGCATCTTAAAGAGACAATTATTCACGCCTACTCTGTCAGACCAGAATATTATACTCCCACGTGATGTTGCTTTTATAAGCAATCCAATTATTATCATTGGAATTGAAAGGATTAGAAGAAGCAAGATTGAAAATAAGAAATCAAAGACTCTTTTCATGGAGTTACTTTTACAAATTATCCTTAGTTTACAGACCAAACTGTTCTATTAATATAGTCAATGTAGCTTATAACCACCCTTAATACTTGCTTAGAAACATGATTGACTTCGTAATCAGGTATAGGTGGTATTACTCTCTCTTTAGCTTCATTTTGTCTGATAATGATATCGATTGAATCTAAGACTCTTTCACTTTTTAGCCCAGACATAATCAAAGTACCTGTATCCATTCCCTCTGGTCTTTCATGAGCATTCCTAATTGTGATAGCTGGAAGATTTAAGATTGACGATTCTTCAGTAATTGTTCCACTATCTGAAATAACACAAAGCGCATCTTGTTGGAGTTTTATATAATCGCAAAATCCAAATGGCTTGAGAAATTTTACCAAGGGATTAATATTGCTTTCGCCAAGTTTATCAAGCCTATCCTTAGTTCTAGGATGGGTTGTAACAATTATAGGCAGTTCATATTCTTCTGCTACTTTATTTAGTGTTGAGAGCATATCTTTCAAATTTTCTGGTGAATCTACATTCTCTTCTCTATGAGCGCTAACTATAAAGTATTCTCTTGGTTTCACTTCTAACTTTGTCAATGCATCAGAGTTTTCAATATCTTGCATATAAAAATCTAATACCTCATTCATATGGGAACCAGTTTTGATAATTGTTTCTCCTGGGATTCCTTCTGCTAAAAGATATCTTCTTGCATGTTCAGTTAGGACAAAATTTATATCGCTCAAGTGGTCGAGAACTTTCCTATTTAATTCCTCAGGCACCCTTTGATCAAAACACCTATTTCCAGCCTCAAAATGAAAGACAGGTATTTTATTCCTTTTGGCTGATATGACTGATAGACATGAGTTTGTATCGCCATACAAGAGAACTGCATCTGGTCTCTCTTTTCTCATAATCTTATCTGATTCTTCTATTATTCTTCCAATTGTAGCTGATGCTGAATCCCCTACTGCTTCTAAAAAATAATCTGGCTTTCTTATAGATAAGTCTTCAAAAAATACTTCATTAAGCTCATAGTCATAATTCTGCCCTGTGTGAACTAACAAATGATCAGTATAGGCATCGAATTCAGCAATAACCCTGCTCATTTTTATAATTTCAGGCCGAGTCCCAACAATAGTCATAATCTTAGGCACTAACTTTCTCCTTTATAATCTCCAAACGTGAGAGTAAATCAATCAATTCCAGCTGATCAAGCTGCTCTGTATTATGTGAAGTATAATCTGAAAACTCAGATATTGACTCTTCACCCTGAGTAAAATATTTTGCGTAGTTAAGATCTCTATTATCTGCGGGGATCCTAAAGTAATCCCCTGCATCTTGTGCTTTTGACATCTCTTCTCTTGAGATCAATGACTCATAAAGTTTTTCACCATGCCTTGTCCCAATAATTTTTCTCTTTGGTTCTTTTTTTAAAACCTCAGACAATGCATTAACTAATGCTTCAAGTGACGATGCAGGAGATTTTTTTACAAAAATGTCTCCTTGTTGGCCATTCCTGAAAGCATGCAAAACTAGATCTACAGAATCATCAAGAGTCATTAAAAAACGAGTCATATTTGGATCAGTAATTGTGACGTAATCATCATTCAATATTTGTTTGGCAAAAAGGGGGATGACAGAACCTCTTGAGCCCATAACATTCCCATATCTAGTGCAACACACTACTGTCCCTGAATTATCAATCATTCTACTCATTGCTATTGCTACTTTTTCTGCCATTGCTTTGGATATACCCATCGCATTTATTGGATAAACAGCTTTATCTGTGCTTAAAACAATTACTTTTTTTATCTTTTGCTCAATAGATGCTCTAATAAGGTTTTCCGTTCCATTTACATTAGTTTTCACTGCCTCCATTGGGTAAAATTCACATGATGGTACCTGCTTAAGTGCTGCTGCGTGAAATACATAATCGACACCCTCTAATGCAGAAAGAAGACTTTGATAATCTCTAACATCGCCGATGTAGAATTTATACTTAGAATTACTGAGGTCAATCCTCATATCTTCTTGTTTCTTCTCATCTCTACTAAAAATTCTTATTTCCTTAGCGCCAAGCTTCTCTAGCTCATGCGCTATAGTCTTCCCAAATGATCCTGTTCCACCAGTAACTAAGAATGCTTTATTCTTCAACATGTGTTTTCTATCTTCTTGAAAAATTAATTTTATTCTGTCTTTGCATGATTATCCTTGATAAATCATCTAACATTTTATCCCAAGATGGAGCTAAATACCCTGTTCTCTCAAAAAATGCTGCTCCATTCAAGCTTCTATCACAGTAAAAATTATTGTCTGGGACAATCTCAATATCATTCCTATTTAAATAAATACTGAGCTTATTTAGCAAATCATACTTACTTATAGGGCTGCTTGATATATTCCATATGCCTGATAGATCCTTTTGCTCATTGATAATGAAATTCAGAACATTTGAAAATTCTATCGTTGTCAGCCCTGAGTAAATCGCATTTGTATATCCCCGGATGCTTCCACTTGATTTAAGAAACCATTCTATTAGGCCATGAGTTTTACCAATTTCTAATCCAATAGTTGATTTCCTAATTGTAAGGGCGCTCGGTTGATTTATCTCACCAATAAACTTACTCTTTCCATAGAAATCATCAGCATCAGGGGCATCCTGCTCAGAATAAAACCCCTTTGAGCCACTAAATATACAATCAGTGCTAAGATGGATTAGCCTCACTCCTATTTCATCGCAAACCTTATAAAGATCATGTGGAAATGTTGAGTTAATATATGAGCATTCTTTTTCACTCAGCTCACTTATTAATTGCTTTGTTATTCCTATTGCATTGACAACTACATTAATTTCTTTAGTTAATGCTATATGTTTTATTTTTTTTATATTTCTAGCTTCAACATTAAAGAATAAATCTTCCTGTAAATCCTTAGAGTTACGAAAGTATGTTGATGGATTACTTCTGAACGTAGCAAATACTTTATTATTTAGGCCTAAATTTTGAAATAGACAGCTTCCAATCATTCCGCTACCTCCCAATATTAGAATCCTCATTGTTTAATATCTTGAACTAAAATTCTCTGAAATTTCTCTATTAACATCTCACGATCAAAATGCTTGTCATAGTATTCCCGTCCTCTAATACCCATAAGCTCTCTTTCATTTTCCTTAAGCTGGCTTAATTCTATAGCTTTCTTCGATAAGCCCTTAGAATCTTCAGACGGAACAAAAAAACCACACCTACTATCATTGATTACTTTTGCACCCTCTCCATCGAGGGAAGCTATAATAGGCTTTTTGCTAAGCATGTATGATTGTAGTTTTCCAGGTATGGTAGCAGAAAATATTGGGTCATTTTTTAGAGTGACTAATAGGGCATCTGACATAGAAAAGAAGATTGGCATCTTTTCCATTGGAAATGAGCCTAATAAAGTTATGTTTTCTATCTTAAATTCACTAATTTTCTGTTCCAAGCTCAGCCTTTCTCTCCCGTCACCGATCAAGACCCAATGTATATTGTTCTTTTTAGTTAGTAATGCGGCTTCAGCTATAGTATCAAGTGACTGAGCTTTGCCTAGATTACCTGCAAACATAATTATGAAACTATTATCAGGAATCAAGTTCCTTAACCCCTTATCGATCGTACTTGTCTTTTTATAGAGGTCCTCTGCCCAGTTTGGAAAGAAGTGGATCTTTTCATTTGAAATATCATATTTTTCAATTTCCTTTATAAAAGCTTTTGATTGAACAAGGATGAGATCGGATCTTTTGTATACCCAGTTAACCATTGACCTAAAGAAATTTAGAATACTTTTTGATCTAATTGCACCTGCGGCACTCAAACTCTGTGGCCAGAGATCCTGAACCCAAAGCGCCATCTTCGCATTTTTTAATCTAGAGAAGAAAACACCAATAATTCCAACCGTCGCTGGAGAATAACTTGCTGTAAAAATAACATCAAATCTATAATTGCGTAATAATAAAGGACCGAAAAGGAGGCTTGAAAATAGAAATGATAAGTAGTTCATTCCCAATTGCCAACCTTTCGATTTAAATCTTGGAATTAATGGAACTCTAACGACTTTTACTCCATTAATTAGCTCATTCTTAAAAACACTATATTTGCCGAAGAATCTACCATTTGGATAATTTGGTAAGCCTGAGAGAACAATGACATCATGTCCTTTTTTAACCAAAGAAAATGCAAAATCATTTATCCGAAAATTCTCAGGATAAAAATATTGTGAAATAATCAAAATCTTCATACTTTTGTTCTCACATAATTCTATAAACTTTTCTCATAAACCTTGGTAATGAAACTGAAAGATTCTCTAGAACTTAATTCCCAATCATACCTTTTAGCTAGACTAAATGATGCATTTGACATCTCTGACCTTAATATTGGCGAATCAATTACTTCCCTTAAGCATGATGATATTTCTTGAGGTTTAAGGGGATTAAAATATCTTGCACTTCCTCCTAAAATCTCTTGCATTGAAGATCCCCTAGAACAGCACATTGGAATCCCGCTCGCCATTGACTCAAGTACAATTTGCCCAAAAGTCTCACATGAAGAGGCAAATATTGATAGGTCTGCTTGATGATATATGTTGTGAATTTCCTTGAACGAAACTTCCTGATTTAAATTAATATAATCTCCACTAAAATCAAATCGTTTCATTGCCCTCATTAACAGGGGCTTTGCTCTTTCATTTAACTTTCCATATAAATCAAGAGTTATTGGATAACCTGATGATCTTAGATCATGAACTGCTTCAATAACATTCCACTGATGCTTATATAAATCAACAGATGAAACATAAATTAATTTAAATGGATTTTCATTTGAGTAAGCATCTATATTAAATTGCTCTCTCGGCTCTTTAAAAAAGCGTTTCTCAACTCCATGAGGGATTACCTTTTCATCGACTGACGATATTTTTAAAAAACTTTTAAGTAAATCTCTTGAGTATTTTGATAAAAATATTATTCCTTGAGATCTTTTGAAGGATATAGATTGAGAAAATCTTAAGAAAATCAACTTGAAAAAAAAGAAGGATAAGCCATATCTTAGAACCTCATCATTCTCAAATGGCAAAAGATTCTGATGCATTGTTACAACCGGCTTAAATTTCGTAATAAATGATGCCCCGGGTACAAATAAGATTCCACATGATTGACTGTTTAGCGCCTTCTTTAGCTTCAAAATCTGCCATATAGTCCTCTGAAGGAAATTACCATTTAACAATGTATGTGTTTTTTTATCGAGCCAAGGTTTATTTGGTAATTGCTTAAGAGTCCTTTCATTAGACCAAACAACCACACGTTTGATCTTTGATTTTTCAATATTAGTATGGTCTAGAAGCTGCGAAAGATGAGTTATACCGCCACCATGCCTAATATTGGAAGCATCAATACCTAATATTATTTCATTCTCAAGCCTCATTCTCATTCATATATTTTTTTTGTTTTTAACACTAAAAATTAATAAAGCCATTCCAAAGAATATAAATAATGTAGAACTCCTATGGCCAAAATTAAGCCCTAGGATAAAAAGCATAAAAATGGTGATCATCTCTCTACTGTTTCCATCTCTAATCAGCCTTCTAATTGGAAAAATAAAAGCATTAATAAATATTGCCAAACCAATTAAACCATTCTCATATACTATCCTGATGATATTAGCATGAGGATTGTAAACACCATCAATACTAAAAAATATATTATTCAATGAAGATGCGCTTCCCAATCCAGTGCCAATGAGGAGTGGTAAAAAATTCATATTTATAACTTCAGAAATTCTTATCCAAACTGGATATATATTTACTATTTGTGCCTGTATGACAGGCGGTAAGTCGGATGATGTCTGAAGTGCCTGAATAGCATCAGGTATAGCCTCAATATAAAGCATTGTCCTATCGGAGCTTGTTATAGCGAAATAAGTTGTGAAGCTGATAATTAATATTATTGTGAATATTGATGCTAGATACCTGATAGGTATCTTTGGAATCTGATATATAAATATAAGACCGATTGCAAAAATAAGACCAATAAACCCTGAAGATGATTGAGTTAAAAGCATGCTGATAAAAATACTTCCAATAAGCCAATTATTTATTTTTGTTTTCTTATCCCAGATGCTCTTTAAGTAAAGTAAAGAAATTCCAAATCCTAAGTATACAAATGCATCCCTAGGCTCTCCTGCAAACCCATGAAATCTCGTTCCTACATGCGTAAAATCGCTTAGATGTCTGGGTATCCATTCATAGCCTATAAGCAAAACAAGCAAAAAATCTAATGCTCCGACTGTCAAAGATATAAAGAACGTATATGAAAATATTCTGAAGAAATAATTAATATGATGAGACGTATTAAGAAGATACTTGGGGAGAATAGCAAAATAAGTAAAATAGTAAATTGCAATGAAGTATTCAAAAAATGGGCGAGTAAATTGACTATTTAATAGAAGTGAGATTCCAGAAACTCCAGCATTATTAGAAGAACTGATAATTCTATGGCTTGCTTCAAAAGATCCAATATAAACCCCATATAGGAATGAAATTAATATAAAAATAATATAGTAACTATACCATTTGAAATTCTCAGAAAATGGATTGGGTATTATTATTTTACTCAACGAACTAAGAATCAATCTTAATACTAAACTCAAAATAACTAGTAGTTGAAGAATTCTACTCACATTACCCCCTACACCACTAATGTCTTGACTGACAATAATGAAAAATAAGAGTGGCTCCATTAAGACAGACCAAACGTATAATCTTGAGGTTATAGATAATTGAGTCATTTCTTTCATTTTTTTCTGATAAGTTACAAAAATTTATTCTGCAAGACTCTTAGAGGATCTTTGGAAAGAAGAATCCGCGCCACTCACCAGTTAATTTATATGGAGATGCATTAAGTCCTTTTTTAAAATGTGCAATTCCTTTTGGTGTCGTTTCATCTAAACCGCCAATATCAAAATATCTGCAGCCTGATAATTTGGCATATTGTATTGCTTCCCATAGAAGTACGTAATTACATTGATTTTTTCTGCCCTCAGATGTGCTTGAGCCAATCAAATATATTGCTGTATCTCCATGTTGAATGCTAACAAGTATTCCTTGGTTCGCTTCACTTTTCATGGAAGGTGAAGTGAATATATTAAAATTCCAAAATGGATGGGATATCATTGCCATGCTTCGAATCAAGTCAGAAGATAATCCTATAAAACTCTTCTCCTTCTGAAGTGATTTATAGGTTGACAGTAAAGCGCTAACAGCGTGCTCATTTTTGAAATCAGATAGCTCAGTTTTAACGCCGATCTTCCATCCCTTTCTCAGGCAGTTTCTCCATTTTCCATTTAAAGAAGACAGTAAGGAATCATTATCCTGTTGAAGGTCAATTAATGCCGATGCCCAAGGTGGATTTTTTAACTTTTTTAGTCCCAAATTAAATAAAGCCGAATCAATAAAATTATTACTTTGAAGCTCAGGAGCAATCTGAAGCATAATCCACCATCTTCTATTGCACTCCTTAACAATTAATTCAATTGTATCAATGGCTATCTGTTCATTATCACTATGGCCTAGCACCAGTGGGGCTCTGTTTATTCTTGCAAGCTTTAATTGAAAAGGAAGCTTCTTGAGTAATACTTGTATAATTGAAACAGGCTTATCAGAAAAAAATACTGCAAAGTAAATGACTTCCATTTTGTCTGATGCTTTTTTTGCTTCACCATAATGCCAAGACTGTAAAATATTTTGATGATCAATTCTTCCCCATAATTCATTCCATTGATCAAAATTAATTTCTTGTAATTGGTATTTAGATCTTTTCATAATCAATCTCTTATCTATATTTGATCTGATCTTAAAGAGCTATGAATTGGTAAGAAAATGGTTTGCCTCTTCAAATCAATACTATCTTTAAAACAAGTATCTTCTGCTAAAACCTCCTTTGGTAGATCAGGCCAACTTGAAACAGGTATATGCTTATCATTCATTATCTGTATTGCTCTGGACAACTCTGACTCATCTTTAAACCTAATTGCGAACATATATGGACATTCTGCTTTCCCTAATGAAAATATTTCTTCCCCATATAATTCATTATCTAAAAATAATTTTCTCCAGAAAATATAGTTTGTTTTTCTGCGAACACATTCATAGTCAAAATCATCAAAAAGTGAGAGCAGCTTTAGTGATAGAATTGATATTCTAGGTCCTCGAAATGCTTCATTACTCTCTCTATTTATATCCTTAAATATATCAAGTGAAGCTTTAGATCTTTTCCTTAAACCAATTTTTTGCATTAATCTTTTAATAATCCATAAAATAAGATCGCCTGTATTGCTGGTAGAGTTATCAATATATTCTTCATATATTGACCTAAAACGATTGGAGTTACAGTGAGATAATCTCTTTTTATTCATTAATAAGATTGATCCATCTGGGACAGCTATCAACTTATGAGGACTATAAAAAAGAAAATCTGACTCAAAGCCTAAATTTTCATTCTTTTTAAGAAGGTGAGCTCCATCTTCAACAATCCATGCATTAAGGCTATTTGCAAATTCTATGGATTCTTTCAAATCAATAACTTTTCCAAAGAAATGTGTCACCAGGAGAAGGTCGGGTGTATTTTCTTTATTAAGTTTCTTTTGGATCTCATCTATGTTGGGAGAACCATTATCTAATATTGGGTAAAAAAATATTTTTACATTCTCATTTCTTAAAAGAAGGAGGGACTCATCACAGAAATAAGCTGGTATCCAAATGCTGATTCTCTCTTTTGAGGAATAATCTAGCCTTAACTTCGCTAAAAATCTTAGGGCATGAGATGAACGTGAAAATAAAAACTCTTTTTGTCCATGTGTATTCCATGATTCCTCTAAAAAATTACTAGAAGGCGTATTCATTAAGAAAGCAGAAACCAAATCTTTTATAAAGGGCAACGGGCTTTTGGTGGGGCTATATGACATTCACTTAAAAGTCAGATTTGGTCATTTGTGTAATTTAAGCCCCATGATTCATACTCAATAAATGCATTCTTGTATCTAAAATCTACAATTCCTTCCGTAAAAGAGCCAATCATCATTAAATTATCATCGAGATCAATTGTATCTCTCCTTATAGCCCATTGATTTTTGATATAACCATTATCACCCCTCATGCCAGTATATATATATGGATATCTATCCAAAGCAATCTTAAGTGCAGCCTCACTAAAAAAACTAATATTCCCAAACCCAAATGAGAAATGATTTATTTCAGTATTTAATTCTTTTGCCAGGAAATCTCCGCTGTCTATGATTTCTTTTTTGAGCTCGCTCAAATTATTAACCTGAGATAAATCAGGGTGTGATTCGGTATGACAACCTATGGTGTGCCCCTCATCGATTAAAAATTTTAGATCAGCTACAGTTAGCCCCCTCATTTTATCTAGATTTGATGGAAGGATATGATTCCTCCACTCTGGATATAAGCTATTCGTGATGAATTCCGAATATTCTTTTGGACCATTAGCTTTAATAAATCCCGTAGCAACGAAAAATAGTGCCTTTATTCCCTTGGGATCTAAGACTATTTCTGCAACTTTTCGATTTGAGCGGAAACCATCATCAAATGTCAAAAGAATATTATCTCCCTCTAATTCTTTAATGCCATTTAGATGATTGGCAAATTCCTCAGCTGAGATGAAATTCCAGCTTTTTTGCAAAAAATTGATGATATCCTCAAACTTTTGAAGATCTTCATCAGGAACATCATGCATCAAAATAACTCTTACTCTGGTCCTTTTTCTTATTAACGAGTCAAAATAGCCTAGGAATTTACTCGGATAGTATAAAGATGAAAGTACAATTCTTTTTGGGCTTAGCATTTCAAAAGTTTTTCTGCGGCCTTCTTTCCACTCATGATTGCTTCATCACTCCATAAATAAGCCCACAAACCATATCTACCGCAAGGGATAATTTCATATGACTTTAGATAATCATGTATCTTCTTTACAGAGGGTTTCCTATTTTTGTCGAAAATAATGTATCCATATTTTATGTCGTATGTGTCTAAATAAGTAATCTCATCATCCTCTCTCAATATATCAACTTTTATTAGGTCCTTCTTAACACACTCAATGATTTGGTCCCTGTTGCCTGGAAGAGGATTGTCATTGCCATAGGATATCTCTACTGAAATTGAGCTATGTCCTTTCGGAACGACTGAATCCAAGTCATGTGTAAAATTGAAAGGAAAACTTACTCTTACGAAACAAAAGTCTCTCTCGAGAAAATAAATCCAGCTTTTATCAGTAATGTTCTGCCTGTTCACTCCAATATTTACAACATAAATGGAGTTAGTCTTTAGCTTACTAGAAGCCTCAATAACATCCTCAGGCGTATCTGGGATTATAGAAAGTAATTCTGGTAGAGGTATTGTGCTTAATATCTTTTCATAAGGCACCTCATCTGACTCATTAAATGTTACAACCCTCTTATTCACATCGATATTAGTTGCTCTCATACCATTATTTATTCTGCCCTGGCACTTCTTTGCTAGTACTTCTCCAATATAACCAAAACCTCCATTCCTTGGATATCTAAAACTAGCATTGATACCAAAACCTTTCGTCTGATCCCCTATAGCACCACTGATGACCTCCTCCAAACTTGGCTTTGGATGTCTTATATTTACCCAGTCTGTTGTAAGCTGATCAGGATCAACTCCCCAGAATTTTTTACTATAGGGGAGCATGAAGTGTTCAGCTATTCCATCACCAAACATATATCTTACCCAATCTTCGTAGTGTCCTATGTCTTCCTTATTTCTTGTATTTTCAATAAATCCAAGTAAGCAATCTTTGACAATATCTTTTGGGAGACCATATGTATTTGCCTGAAAAGGATAGCGAGTCATTGCACCATTGGAATGTATCCAAGCATCTCTATCTTTGACCTGAAGATCGGCTCCGAGTTCTTCAAGTAAGTTCAAAATATATTTATTTGAAGTATGGAGAACATGAATGCCCTCATCGAAAACAAAACCATTTTCAAGATGAGATCTTGCATGGCCGCCAAATGTATCATCCTTTTCATAAACTATTCCGTTTCCATGATAGCAAGCACTCAAGCCAGCTAGACCTCCACCCAATATTATTTGGTTATTATTTTCTGAATTCATAATATCTGTCTTTTTTCCTGTTACTAGGTGATCCTTTTTGCCCGATTATATACATAAGAGAGAAACTCATAAACAGTTCTAATGTAAAATGGGGAGAATAAGTAGAATAAACCCATAAAAAATGGCGATGGAAGAGGTTTTGCATAAGGAATGATGTAAATGCCTAACCCTAGCCTTCTATATATAAGTCTTCTCAAAGACTTAAATTCATTCTTACTAAGCTCTTGTTTTGTTTTTATTGATAAGAACAACTTGTCTAATTGCCCATGTAATTTCAAAAGTTTTTTCTTATCTAGCTTCAGTGTATATGCCTTCTTAAGATTCATAAAAGTCGCCAAATCTGAGGCGTCCTGACTTTCAATAAAAAAAGATATGGCCTCGACTTGAATCTTCAAACACATGTCTGCCTGCTCTTCCTCAAATACTTTTGATTGACTCTGAGAGTGTTGTCTCTGATATAAATGAAATTCAGGGACTATGGCAGCACCATATCTATGAAGTGCCATTCTAGATGTTACATCAAAGTCTTCCGCTCGAGTAAACTCAGTCTTGAATCCACCAGCATCCTGCATTGCTTCCTTTGTGAATGCAAGAGAAGGATGCCAAATAGGGCAGATTCCTAGTAAAATGGGTGCCAAGAATTCACCATAATTATCTATCATCGATTTGCATTCTTTGACCCTTTGACCATTTTCATCAATTTCAATTTCCCATGAACAAATGACTGAAATATCGGGATTGTCAATCAGATACTTGAGTTGTTCTTCAACTCTATTTGGAAAGCTAACATCGTCTTGGTCAGATCGAATAATATATGGTGTTTCAATCAGTGATATGGCTTTATTCATTGTTTTTGAAACACCCAAATTTTCTTCATTCCTAATAAATCTTATTCTGGGATCATCAAATGATTCTATGCATTGAATGACCTTTTCATCTGTACTTGCGTCATCAATTATAAGGAACTCAAAATTCTTATAAGTTTGATCTAAAGTACTCTGAATAGACTCAGTCAAGTGTGGCAATCCATTGTAGACAGGTGTTAAGACTGTAACTAAGGGTTTTCCTTTTTCCATACCTAATATACTCTTTTAAAACCCAGCCTTTGATAGAATTTCAATGCTCTAGGTGTATCAGGATGGACCAACACTAAGGCATTCTTTACATTATAAGATATTTTTAGCTCATTAATGATCACTGATAATACCTGAAGGACTATCCAGCCTCCTCTCTCCGAAGAAATAGTAAAAGCATTTCCAAGATAGGCAGCTCGGTCATAATTACCAATTTTAGTTTTGAATCTTGTTTTATTTAAAGGAGAATTTTTTGCATTTTTAAATACTAAAAAGTAATGAACTATTTTAGTTTCCTTAGATGCTAGGTAACAAAGAACATCATTGTCATCAAATGACAAATATTGCTTGAAGTAATTTTGCTGATTATCAAAATAAGGATATAAATCCGCTTTTATTTTTTCCTTATCACTTATATCAGCGAGATGTATATTTAATCCTTCATTGTCCCTAACAAATGAATTATCGAATTGATCTAATTCTAAATTGAGGTAAATATACTTCCTCTGATCAATAAATGTAGATCTAAAAAAAGCATAGATTTTCTTAATCTTATTGAACATATTGATGATAATTTTTTAGGTTATAAAGTTAGATCAACTTACTACCACCATTTAGTGGAATATTAACGCCATTTAAGTAATCTGAACTATCTGAGGCCAAGAAACCTATCAGGGCTGAAATATCTTTTGGGTCTCCATTCCTTTTCAAAGGATTTTGAAATGCACTAATTTCAATTAGCTTTTTGGGCAAGTTTTCCAATAAGTCAGTTTCAACCATCCCTGGCGATATCATATTCACCGTTGAATTATATGAAGAAAGTTCAGCCGAAAGACATTTGGAAAGACCCATGAGTGCATATTTTGATGTTGTGTAATGAGAGAAGCCCTTTGGCGGTACACCAATGCAAACATCAGATAAGATAGTAATGAATTTGGTTTTATATTCTGACTTTATTTGATCTTCTAGTGCTTTATATAAATTATATAAGGATTTTACTTGAGAATTTATATGGCTTGATATATCTGCCCACTCTAAGTCAAAGATCCTTATATTCATGTATTCTTCAGAGATTGATAAGATAATCACATCTAGATTTCCATTTGAGTTTAATATCTCGCGGACTCCATTCTTTATGTCATCGAGAGATGTGCAATCAAGTTGCATGTATTTGAATTTTTCTTTATGAGGTGAAACTTTTGATATTTCTTTTAAACGATCACTATTTTCTCTATAAGTTCCGTAAACAAAATATCCCTGAGATAATAGACTTATTATAGCTTCGGATCCAACACCACCATTCCCACCCACAACCAAGGCTGTTTTGAATTGATGGGTCATAAATTAAACCTCGCTTTAGCGATACCAGAGACACATATTGTCTCACGATTGAGTATTTCGGTCTTTAGTTTTATCATCCTAAATTTATCGTACTTATTGAGTATTGTCCCAGAAATTTTTAGCTCTTGATTGGGGTAAATAGGATTCCTGAAATCAATTGTCTGACTAATATATAGGGCATTTTTGCCTGGACAGTGCATGCCAATTAATCTAGAAAACAATGATGCCGATAACATCCCATAAACGACATTTGATTTAAACCCTGAATTGACAGCAAATTTTTGGTTGAGGTGCAAAGGATTCTCATCGCCAGTTAGTTTTGAAAAATTCTTCAAGTCCTGATAGCTGAAAATATGCTTGAAAGTATACACATCACCAATAGAAACATCTTCATAGTGAATATCTTTTGGGTCTGTATGCATATATTTCTAGTCAAAAGAAATGGCATATGAACTTAAGACTTCTATAATGTCTCTAACATTCCTTACAGATTCAATTTCATCCATTGTGAATGTTACATTAAAGCATTCTTCAAGTTCGGTAACCATGACAAGTGCATTAAAAGAATCCCATGATTGAGTATTTTCAGGAGATGTCTCCTCATTTATCTCAGTAACATCTATTCCTAGAACATGTGAAATTAGATGATATAATTTTTCTTTATTTTCCATGACATATTAAAAATTTAATCTACTCTCTCTATGCAATCTGGGAAAGAATAACTTCTCTCTAAAGACAACTTCCAGTTATAAACTCTATCATCATTTTTATCAAAGCCAAGTTTTTCAAACGCATCTCTCGCGACTTGATTTCTATCTGTTTCAATAAATGAGCCTAGTAAAACTTTTCCTCCCTTGTTTTTAATTAGAGAAGCAATCTCAGACATTAAAGCATTCTCAGCATTTCTGCCTAATATTCTGCAACTAAGAAGAAAAGTATCTAATCGATATTCTAACTCGCAATCTACGATCGCCAAACCAGTAGTTCCATAGTCTCCAAACTTATCTGAAAGATCCAAAGTTATGACATGGTAATTATCATCCAATATGAAATCTTCTATTTGCTGCTCAGAATATCTCTTTGTTGTCATATTAAACTGATTGGTCTTTTGGGTGAGTTGAGATATACGTTTTATATTTTGATTGTCATCAACCTTAAAGACACCTTTCATCTGAAGCAGATTAAGATAATTTGTTAAATTAGTAGAAGATTCTTTTAATGTTTTTCTCTGCTTCTCTTCTGCATACATGATGCCTTTCTTTAGATCCTCTTTTGTCAAATTTAAGGTAACAAAACAGTCTAGACTATCTATAGTAGATAGATACATTGAGAAATCCTTAGGCATATCAACAACTAAGACTTCCGGAAGGAACTCTTTGACCATCTCCCTGTTATACTCATCATCATCTACAAAAACCATGCTATCGAGCCCGATATTCATCTCAGATGCGAGAGATTTAAGATTTTTGACTTTATCATCCCAATTGATTTCAATAGCAGCAAAGTTTTCCTCCCTCAAAACCATGTGTGGGTGATTATTTATTGCATTTATTGCCTCATCATAATTATTCTTACTATTTATAGCGAGAATGATACCCCTGTTATGGAGTGATAAAATATACTGCTGAAATTCCATAAAAGATCTTCCTTTCGGGTCAGGTCCTAGCTGGATACCATCTAATCCTGATTCTCCAATTACACCTCCCCAAAGAGTATTATCTAAATCTAAAACTAAGCATTTTTTTGGGGTGACATAAAATGCTTTCATATACAAAGAGAGATCGGCAGCAAATTCACTCAAATAACTTGGTTTCAGTCGCATATCAGCAAGGTAATAAAGTCTTTCATCAAAGGATTGTATTTTTCCTATCTTCCCTAAAAAAAGATCATAATCAAAAAGAAATAGGTATTCATTATCATTGCATTGAGTCATCAGATCTAAATTTATTCTTCTGACCGACTGCCTAAGACCATTGGAACTTGATTCTAGAATTCCAAGGGATGATATATGGGGAACTTCTAGTGAACTGATAACAGTCTTGATGCCTCTCTTTGTCAAAATTGATATTAAAGTGCTCATTAAAGAGATTGTTTCTTTTTCCCATTCATCAATATGGAAATTAGTATTATTCGAATTTAGAAATAAATCGCCCGCTAGTGTTCTTGTATCTAGATGTAAAAAAACAACCTCAGGATCAAATGCATATAATTCGCTGCTCTGGTCCAAAACTGCTTGAGCGAATTGGTTGTATTCAGTTACGAATATATCAAGAAGAATATTATGTTTTGAGCACTGAGATAAAAGTGATTCCTTTATCCCATTCATTGTAGATGAAGAAACGAATGCTATTCTCTTTTCTAGAGCAAAGCTTAGCTCTCGTTTCTTATTTAGATCGTCAACTTGTCTAGAAAATGATACCTGATCTGAGATTGAACAAGTCTTGCTCTTATTGTAAAGATCTGTGAGATCCATAATTTTCTATTTTATATTTTGGTATTCAGGATAATACTCTTTAATGCAATCCCTTAGAGCAATCTTCCAATCTCTCATCAAATTCATATTGATCTTATCTAAATGTTTATTAACTAGGCGCTCACACTCTGGTCTGGTTGCAAAGTACTCCTCTTTGAAATAATCAGATGATACTTCCTCTATCTTTATTTCATTTTTTAGTTTCAGAATTGATAAGAGCTCTGTGGCAACCTCAAATCTACTTGTCATTCCCCCGCAGACCATATTGAATAGGCCCCTATTTTCAGACTCAATGAGAGCCATACAGTTCCTTGCAAAATCATGTGTATATGTTGGAGTTCCATCTTTATCATTTACTATATATAAAACATCCTTTCCTTCTTTGATTTGATTTATGATTTTCTGAATGAACTTCTTATCTTTTGCTTCACCTCCTCCCATCATCCAGCCAGCTCTACAAATAATGTATTCTTTGGAATGCTTCTGAACATATAGCTCACCAAGATATTTTGAATTGCCATAGTGACCAAGAGGTTTTGGTTGGTCTGACTCATCATAGAATTCTTTTTCTCCTCCAAAAATTCCTGCTGTGCTTATATATAGAAGAGGAATTTGTAGGGAATTAGATATGCTTACTGCATGCTCTACTGCTTTAGTATTTGTTTCATATGCATCATTTTCATTGAGCTCACAGAATTCCAAACTAGTGTGTGCTCCGATATGAAATAGCCAATCAGGTTTAAACTTAGTGACTTTCTCATGATATTCCTCAAAATTCCTGAAGTCCAAGTGTGTAAGCCAATCTTCATTGATATCAATATCTGAGCACTCAAGTTTATAATTCTTCTTAAACTCCTGATAAAAAGCTAGCCCAAGCATACCTCCAACACCTGACATATATATTTTCTTCATTACCTAAACTCCAATCCCCAAAAATTTCTGGGTGCCTTCTTTTGTTACTGGCTCAAAATAATTGTTTCTTAGATCCAAACCAAGCTTTCGCTGATGTTCCAACTGATCTTCATCCAGACTTAAGAAGTAGGTCAGCGATTTTATCAAACTTCTTTCGTTTCTTGTTTTACGATAAAGCTTTTCATCTACTTCATTTGGTATAGGATCATACGTAAGTCCAGATGGATTTTCTACTATAATTACAGAAATCCCATAGGCCATTGCCTCCAGGCATGTACTAGAAGCTTCTGTGACTAGAATTGATGAATTTTTCAGGTTTTTCGGGAAAGACTTTTCCTCAGTAAACATAAAGTTATCTGGAAGTTCTAGAGTTAATTGATTTAGAATCTCATTATTTGAGTTCTTAGGATGCGTTTTTAGAATAAAATTTACTCCACTCTCGTGAAGCTGAGTGTCTAACATATAAGCTCTTATCAAAGTTTCCAGAATTCTGATACTTGAATCAATAGATATAGGAAATGCCACTAAGACATTTTTCGAATTATTTGTATCATCCATATCATTAGACCATACGTGCTCATATTTAAAAGCAGGTATTACAATTACATCTTGATCCTGAAGAAACTCTTTTATACATGAAACACATTCATGACCTTGTGCAGCAAAAACATCTGGTATGGTTCCTGCATCTCTCTCAATTTTAATTGGGAATGTTGATAAATAATATGGGAAACTTCTGAATGATTCATATCCCACCCTTTTAGTATTTGGATAGTATTCTTTAATTGCTAGATTCCAAATCTTATCAATAGAATGTCCCTCAAACCAATCTATCGCATGCCTTATTTTAATTTGATTATTTTTCAGCTTAGAAAAAAACCTATATATCAGCAATGATTCAATTAGTGTCCTTACATCTCTATTGTGACGAATATCCTCTCGAGCCAATTCTGAGAAATCTATATCATCAACTATAACCTCTATGATGTTTAAATCTTTGACTCTCTTTTTATGACTATAAGCAAAGACAAAATCATCAATTGCCAGATAGTGATCTTTAAAAAGGATATGTCTGCCATCATCTCTAGACTTTCTACATAACGATGATATTTTTCTTAGTGGAGTATCAATAACTGTCGGAATAAAAAAAACTTCATCTTTGATATCTCCATTTATATTCTCCCAAAAGCTTCCGTACCACCTGTCGTTGTTTGCATATTCAATCGTCAGAAAAGTATCAACTATGGTTATTGATTTTTTTTGAATTTCTCTTTTGCTAAAGTTATCAGCATATCTTATTAAGACTCCTTCTATATATCTTCTGAGACAGAAATATTCAAAGAAAAAGAAATTTTTAATCAATCTCTTTAGCCTAAGGCTCAAACCGGGCTTATAGTAAATATGAATACTATCTATATTGCTTCTTTCTAGAAACTCCTCAAAGATTAGCTTCAATTCTCTAGAATCCAAGATGATCTCTAATGTGAGAGAATGGCGGTCATTAACTAATTTTTGTAGAAATTTATAACAACAAAAATAATGGAATAAGGGACTAGTATATGTGTTGCGACTAGCCGGACTTTGGGCCCACCAATCTACATTATTCAATAATGGTCTTGATAAACTATCGATAAAATTATTGAATTCATCTCTGTTTGAGAAAGAGACACTATCAAACATATCAACAAAAGTGCTATCAATAGATTTATTGAATCGTAAATCAAGGCGCATTATCAAATATTCCCTTTATTACGCATTTTTCAGTTCAAAAAAGTCTGAGAAGTGAGGAAAATTATGGCCCTGTTTTCTGATGATGCTACCAATCTCCCTGCCAATACCTATAAATTCAATTCCTACATATAATGCTGCCTCAAGATCCGCTTTAGCATCACCAAAAAAAATAACTTCGTCTTTCTTGCAATTAGTTATTTGCAATATCTTTCTCATATTTTTCTCTTTGCTAGAGGGAGATCCAAATACATGATTGAAATATTTTGATAAATCCCTTTCAAAAACTATTTCCTCAATCTCATCTTGGGGTGTTGCAGAATTAATCATGCATATTTTTCCAGCAGTACTTAATGATTCTAAAAATGATGTTGAGCCACCGACTTCACTTGATTGAATTACACCCACTTTCACTTTTTCAGAGAATGCTTTACAAAGATCCTCAAGTTCATCATCTCCAATAGCAATATTCAAAAACTGTTTATGATAATGCCTGAACTTATCAAACCTCGACATCCCCCCATTGGCTATATGATGATTCTTAACCTTCTTGGCTATCTCATCCCCATAAATCGAATATAGTTCATAAAAAGCATCAGTTTTGACTTCGATAGAGTTGGCAATGACACCATCAAAATCAAATACAAATATTTGCTTATTATCAACTAGGGTTTTTAGTTTGTTTGTGTTTTTGGATAAAGGCACTTTGATACAATCATTTATAAACTCCTATTCATGGGAGTTCTTTACTTTGAGATCTCTTCCATCACCTCTAAAACACCCTGTCCTAAATCATAGAACTTATCAGGTACAAGCTTAATAGCGGTCTTCGGACTAAATCGGTATGGAGTATTTAAGTAATGATCTGGGCTTATATTACTATCGATGTAGTTAACATTCTTTTCTTTGCCTGAGATTTCAAAGATCAAGTCAATCAACTCATCTGAGTATAAAGCTTGGTGGCCTGTTACAGTTATTGCGGTGTTAGCATACTTCTCATCAAGAATATCAACACTTAATTTAGCTGCATCCAGAACATGTATGTATTCCCTTCTTTCCTTTCCAGTGCCTCTATAATCTAAAACACCTTCCTTGTAGACTTGCTCCACATATCTCCTTAAGCCATTCCATGATTGTGATCTAGGGCCATAAAGAGACCCATATCTCAGAAACGAGTAATCTAAACCTAACTCATCTGAGAAAACTTCGATTATTGACTCGGAAGCTTGCTTAGTAGCCCTATAGAATGAGCCATAAGGACTATACACATACATTGTTGAAGCAAGAACAAATCTTTTAATGCCACTATTCACAGAGGCTTGAACAGCATTCATGGTCCCTAAAACATTTAATTTCACTGTCTGCAGAGGGTTTACCTTTGATTCAGCAATATCTGCAATACCAGCAAAATGGTAAACAAACTTTGAGCCTCTGATAGCTTCATTAATCTCATCTTCTTGTAAAATATCTCCAACTATCATTTCCTGATCCTCTCGTATCCATTCAGACTCTTTATTGTCAAAAATAGTAACTTTATATCCTGCATCAGATAAAGAGTCAGCTGTATGACTACCGATAAAACCAGATCCTCCTATGACAACTACCTTCTCCATTAAGATTTCTCCTGGTTATTTAACATTCTTGGTCAGCCCATTTATTGCGCTTAAACCTAGTTGAGATGAAGCATAATTTGAAGTTCCAGCTATGTGTGGCGTTGAAAAACATGTCTTCAATTGAACTAGCTCAGGAAAATTAGCGGGCTCGCTCTGAAAAACATCTACAGCTGCACCACTTAAATGTTCATCTTTCAGTGCATTAACTAAATGCTTCTCATTGACAATGCCGCCTCTAGACAAGTTAACCAGTACGCTGCCTTTCTTCATTTTTCTAATCCTATCTTCATTGATTAGGTTATGAGTTTCATTTGTATATGGAATGTGGAGACTAATTGCATCACTATTTTTAATAAGCTTGTCCATTGTTGTGATTTCAACCGAACGCCTATCAGTTTTCGAAACCTCTATATGGGGATCATATACAAGAACTTTTGAATCATGGGCTTCTAGAAATTGTGCTAACTTTCTGCCAATTTGTCCGAAACCTATTATTCCAATCACACATTCAGATAATTCGCGGCTATTGATGACTTTGGACCACTTACCATTTAGAAGCTCTCTATTATGAATATTTGCCTCTCTTAAGAGAAGAATAAGATAAGACAAAGCAAGTTCAGCAACAGAATTTGCATTGATGCCTGGTCGCCAATGAAAGTTTATCCCTTTCTTTTCTAGGTATTCAATATCAATAGTATCAATACCAACTCCAAATTTACTAAGAGCTTTTAGATTGGATAGCTTATTGATTACATCTTCTGAGAAGTTCTCTCCACTTACAATTGCACCCTCGCAATCAGATAAAAAAGTGACAAGACTTGAGTCATCAAAATGAATTCCTTCGTCATTATAAATTACATTTTTGAATACTTGCTCTAACTTAGCCCTAAGATCAGTGGATCTAGAAAAAGTTCTTGAGGTTACTCCTATTTTCGAGTTACTAGATAGCATTTAAAACAGATGCCCTACTTAACATTACTGTGTCCATGCTGTATGCAATAAATAAATAGCCTCTATTTATCAATTGCTCAAGCTCATTTGGATCCGGTTCAACTAGATGATACCCCGAAGGAATGTCATGCTTTTTAGCGCTTTCCTCAATCGTCCTTAATGCCGACCTAAACTCTGATTTTTCAAAGTCACCAGGATAACCAAAAGATGCTGACAAATCATAAGGTCCGACGATATAGGCATCGAGATAACCAGAGCCAAAAATTTCATCAATATTTTCTGCGGCATCCTTGTTCTCAATTTGTGCAATTAACAGGGTTTCTTTGTCTATATTATCTTTGTATTTTTCAAAGTTTCTACCCCATGCTTGGGCTCTTGCGAGACCAACGCCTCTTTTTCCAATTGGAGGAAAATGCATAGCATTATATGCATCATGAACATCTTTTAGATTAGAAGTATTTGGGACAATGATTCCTAATGCACCTGAATCTAGGACTCTTTTTATTTGTGTTTCATTATTTGAAGATAATCTTACGATAGGAACTGACCCTGATTGATCTATCGCTCTGATCATGTTTTCGCATGTCTCAATTGATATGGGGCTATGCTCCAAATCAATTGTGACCCATTCAAATGTATCAGAGGATGCAATGATTTCTGCAGATATAGGACTCGGTATCTGACACCAAGATCCAAGACTTGGGAGTCCATTTGAAATTTTTTCTTTGATCTGCTCTAACTTTCTAATATTTCCCATAATTCTAAAAGTATTGCCAATAATTTAATTTGATCTTCTTTTACTAAAAGTATCATCTTTTTCCAAAATAACACCATAGAATCCATCAAAATCCATTCTTCTCCATAAGAACTTGAGTGGTGACAATAAAGATTTTCTTGGATATTGGAAATATTTAACTCTTTTAGTTATTTTCCAGCCAGAAAATTTGAATAATAAGTCCCAATCATCGGGTGAAAATTCAAAAATATGTGTGTTCTCTGGATTGAGTGGCCTCTTATCTTTTAGGTTACGAATTTGATGTAGACCTACTCTGCTTTTAATTACCATTGGTACAGTAATTATAAATATCTCACACTCACTCTTTTCTGCCATATCTGTTAGAAATGAAGTTGGGCTTTCAAGATGTTCTAACATTTCAAAACTAAAAAATATATCGGCTGATTGATTAAAATCGCTACTTTGATGCAACTCTTCAGCCCTAGATTTAATTGCCTTAAGACCCTTGGACTGAATTCTCTTAATGGCCTCTTCATCAAGATTCACTGAACTAGCCTCAATTCCATCTAGTAGTTTATTTAGATAAATTAAGTGATTCCCAGATGAGTCACCTATATCAACTAGAATCAACTTGTCCTTAGTTTCCTGTAATTTCTTTACTGCATCAGTAATTAATCCTATCTGGAAAGCATGGAGGTTTCTGACCTTTCTTTCTAAGTAGTCACTATCTATCTTAAAGGTGACATACTGATCAGAAATATTCGGAATGATGGTGATTAGTTCTTGGACTAGAGATTCCATCCCTTGCTGTTTTGAAGCTCTAACCAATGAATATATTTGAATCTTATAGAACAGTGACTGTAGTATTTTTTTCATAATGCTTACATATAATTATGAATAATATTGTCCTTAAGAAGATACTCTTTTACCTTTTCAAGGTCAGCAATAGTATCCACACTATATGATTCACTATTCGTAAAAACCATTTTAACGTTCTCACCATTTTCTAGAACCCTCATCATATCAACAGATTCGATTTTCTCTAGTATTGTTTCTTCTAAATCATTGAATTTAAGAAGGTATTCACGTCTAAATGGAATAATGCAAACCTGCTTGAGCATTGGAATCTCACCACTCCATTTCTTGTCTGATGGGATAGGCTCCCTAGAAAAATATAGTGCATTGCTATTCTTATCAACTACAACCTTTACTTCATTTGGATCGTTAAATTCTTCCAGTGAATTCATTTTTGCCATTAAGTTTACTACGTTCACTGATGAATCTTGTTTAAATGGCTCTATTGATTCTGTAATCATATTTGGGGTAATCATTGGTTCATCACCTTGAACCATCACCACAATATCAACCTTTTGCCCTATTTCTTCTTCAATTTTAAGCATTGCCTCTGCTGATCTATCTGAAGCACGTTCATGCTTATCAGATGTCATGATGGCTTTACCTCCTATGGATCTTATGTAATCGAATATTTCAGCATCACATGTTGCAACATAGCTATCATCTAGATCGGTACATAGTTCTGTTCTCTTATAGCAATGGCCTATCATTGGCATTCCATTTATATCTGCGAGTGGTTTGCCAGGGAATCTTGATGATCCCATTCTGGCCGGTATTATTGCAATAATCTTCATTCTTGATTCCTTTTTTTGTTTGATGTTAAGTAAATATAATTATTCTCTATCTTAGGTTTTGCTCAGTATATTCTTTTGACATCATATCTAATACTTCTAATGCTTGCTCAGTCGCCCCCATTTCCACTGCCCAGCTTCTTCTTTTTTCTAGCTCCTCTTCCTCTGACAAGTTTTCATCTGATGGCTCCCATCCACACCTTTGATATACCTCTAATGGAATTCCATCAGCAATCTTTTTCCGGGGTACATTCTGTTCTTTCAGAGCCTTGGTTGTATCCTTATTTATTTTTGAGGAAAGGTTTAATGAAAAAAGATCTAAGTATGGATACGGGTCTATAACAAATTTCTCGAATGGTACTTTCAGATACCTAGTTTTCTTATAATCTGTCTTAACTTTAGATCTCATTTTAGCACTAAGTTTATTAGCATGATAAATTGAGTAAATTGCACGATCAATATTGTTAGAACTAATATATTGATCTTCCCAACCTTGGCAAAAATATGGCATTTCATTGTTTTGATATTCAAAGTATATTTGTATATCTCTAGCTTCCGAGCCTGTAAAGAGTCTCTCCATATTAAGTGTCTGCTGAATAATCATATATAGAGGATGTCTTACAATCTCAATAAATGTAAGCCTATCATTTAATGCTTCAAAAACTGGCTCACTATATGAAAATAGATCATGTGAAACAAAGCTTAAGATAGGTTCAGATGAATTGATCCTATCCGGGACAACCATATCTCCAGCCTGAAAGATTCTTTTGAGATATTTGGAGGGTGAATGATATTTAAATACACTTGATAGATCCCTATATCGAAAATTAGTGTCTCGCCCCATCATGCACTGATATAGCTTTTGGTCAGATAACATTCTGATCATCGAAATAGTTGCATCTGTTGAAATTTTACCTAGATGGCTCAATCTGCAGATAAATTCTATCTCAAACATATATTGCATGATCTCAACTCTGTCATAGGATGAAATTATGGGTCCAAAAAGAGTCTTTCCGCAACCAGGAAAGCCATCGACAATAACGATATTATCAGCTAGGAATTTCTCTCTGATTATTTTCCTATTCGAATGATCATTTTGCTCATTAATAATCATTTTTCACTTTATTGGATGCTTAAATATCCATTCACCATCCTTATTTTCCCAAAGATGGTCAGCCCTCCAGCTATCAACAACATCCCAAAAATGATCTTCGGTGATATCAAGGTATTCTAAAAATTCATTAAAGTATCGCTGTGGAAACTCTCCCTCATATCTATTCATAAGAGCGATTGCCTCCTCTCTGGTTAGATGTCCATCTCTTATCTCATGCCCTGCATCTTCCATACATCTTCCAAGACCAAATTTAATGTAGCGTAAATAAAAATGAAATCCGTCCATCTTGTCATCTAAGCTGGCATATTTAGAGTAAGTCCCTTCAGTACGAAGTGGATTTGGTTTAAAACCACAATTTTCAACTACATAATAGTAATTTTCTTGAGGAATCCATTTCTTATAATAAGAAAAGAAGTGTTTGCCTTGAATTCCATTCTTATCTAATTCTTCTTGCGCAGGAGGCTCATAAAAAGTTAAGTCAGCTTCAGAGAAATCTTCTTCAGAAAGATAATTTTTATTTTTTAGTCCGTAATCTAATAGTTCTCTAAACGGAGTGCCTTTAAAGTATTGTTTAAGAAACTCACTAGATGGCTTAAAAGGCTTATCGGCAAACTCCGGATCACCAGCATATTCAGCTTCGCCATTTTCTCCATAAAAAACAAGCTTGATTCCTAATTTAGAAGCAATATGGAAAGGGTAACTTATCTGACCAAGAACAAAGACATGAAATGCATCTCCAAGCTCTTCAAAACATAGCCTAGCAAGCTTCCTTTGAAATCTACCATTTGGTGTAAATAAGATATTTGAAAGGCCGCAATCAATATTTCCCTGAAGATTTTGCCTGCCTATATCAGTATAAGATAAAGGAGCCCAAGTTACTGTCAACGGATTCATGCCGTATTCATACTTTAACTGATGAGCAACATAGCCTGAATCTTTGCCTCCACTACTAGGAACTATGACATCCCAACTGCCGTCTTTACTTCTGTGTTGGTCAAGAAGAGTTTTCAACTCTTGTTCTCTGTGATCCCAATTAACATCATTATTCTTGTAATCAGTATTGACACACCCACTACAAACCCCTTCTTCATTAAATATTATCCTCGGTCTCTGATTAGAGACTACACATCTTTTGCACCAAGACACCTCCTTGGGAACTGATAGAATTTGTTTTTCTAAATTTGATCTTTTAAATGTCATATTATCTCTGATAAATTATTATGGATATTGTCTCTAAAAAAAGAATGGTTGAACCAAATCTGGATAGTTGAAATCTACATTCGACATAACTAGATCGCGCTGTAGAAATTCTTTAGCAACATAATCATCAAAGTCTTTGTTTCTTGAATATCTGATTTCTTTTTTTTTGTCTTGCTCAAAAGACTCTAATTGAAAAATTTTATTATGCCTGAGGTTGTATATAAGGGCTTCATGAGAAGCGAGAACTGACTTCATTGTAAAAAAAAAGGGGTCTGTAGAATCTTTTACAAGAGGTAATGCGTGAAATAAAATCCTTCCATTATCCAATCCTTTACTTAAATAATGTATTGTTGCCCCAACATGAGAGGGATTGTCATCGTACATTGCCCAAAAATTACAGGCGGTTCCACGGTAATAGGGAGAAATTCCTAAATGTATGTTCAACGCCTTTTTATCAATTAGGAAATCTATTAACCAACCTTTTATATAGCTTGCCCCAAAAACTATGAAGATATCTGCCTTTAAAGCTTCTTCTAGCACTGTATCTTCTATCCCATTAAGGTCTCCAGATTTAATGGACAAGGTTCTCACATTTACAGGTAAAAAAGAGATTTCTCCAAATAAATCCTTTTCTGATTTCATTACCCTCTGAAAGTAATTCTGCATAATATTGGATTTTTTATAAAAATCATCAACTTGACCCGGATGAACGGTATTGCATTCCTGGATGCAAAATACCTCTTCTGCTATTGAGCTAAGCTTGCTTGCTAGACTCAAATGTCTTGGCTGATTACTTGTAAATAATGTTACTCGCATAAGCCCATTTTTTTTAATATATTCGAGTGATCTTCTCTTGGTATCTCCAGAAGAGAATTCACTCTATTTACTGCCATATTAGATCTAAAGCCTATCTGAATTCCCATTTCTTGTAAAATTTCTAGCGTTTCTTCGCTATAGCTCCCACAAGGATGAGACATAGAGGTAATAGACTCATGATCAATAATCTGTGACAAATGTTTAAAATTCTTAGAAAACTCCAAAGTCTGTTCTTCATAACTCAATTCTTTCATTTGCATTGGATGGCTGTAAGAGTGCAGCCCCAGAGTGTGGCCTTCCTTAGATAATTGAGATAGTTGTGCATTTGTTAACCACAAGTTATCTTTGATTAATTCAGGATTAAATCCATAATTTTTCATAAGTTCCAGCATAAGATTTTTATAAACATCTTTACCTAAGATCTTATCCCTTAAGTACCTAAACCACTTATCGTTATATGTATAAAACTCAAATTCACTTAAATAATTTAATTTTTTGTAATTAAGTTTGATTGAAGAGTAGTCTTTGACATAATTTTTTTTACACATGTTGAAAAAATCTTCATAAAATTCATCAATTGATTCGAAACAAGCATTTCTAAAATATCTATAAATCTCTAGTAAATCTGGATCTCCGAGAAAAGGCGAGGAGTAAATAAAGAAGAAAGCCTTAATGTTAAATTCATCCAATACGGGTAGCGCTAAATCAAACTGACATAAAAGTGCGTCATCAAAAGATAGGCAAATATCACCATCCGAGAGGTTATTATCCAGAGCAAGATCCATATATTCATCACTTGAGAGTAGGTTAAATTCTACTGAAAGCCATAAAAGCATCTCCCTAAAGGTGTCAGAGTCAATTGAACCTTGACCTTTTCCATGGGTTAACCCATGGAAATGATGAAACATGACTGAATGAGATACTGCATTCATAATAATGTATTTGCTATATTACAGTTTTTGTATTTACTTATTAAAAGATTTTAATAATTCTAAGTACTCTTTTACCTCTTTAGAGTTCTTAAGAATAGTCTTATTATAGAAATTAGAGATAATTTCTCTTAACAATTTTTCTTTAGGAGAAAATCTTGAGCTAAAGTAATCAGCCAAAGCAATGTTAAAAAAATCTTGGTAAGACATATCTAATTTTAATTCTTTAACTAAAATCTCTACTAAATTCCTTAGCTCATATGAAAATTTTTGATCAGTTATCCATGCAAGGCTAGAAGGGATATTATATATCCTAGGTCTGGGATACTCCCTTGCTAAAAAAAGTACATTTAAATACTTAACTCTTATCTTTACTACTGCAGATATATTGAAAGAAATTTCAGACATATTATTATCAGAGATGTGGCTGACTATATTACAAATCTTAGTGAATTCTTCTGTTTTAAATAAAGAATAGTATGTCAGCCCTCCATTAAACTCTAGGAGTCTCTCTTCTGATGTTTGAGCTTTTATAGAAGGTAATCTATAGGAATTTAAAAAACTAAAGGTTTTATTGTCATGAAGAAAGGCATTTCCAACCGCGGCTGAAAACTCACATGAGCTTTCTAGAAAATCCACTAAGCGGTCAAGGGATTCTGTAAAAATAAAATTATCATCCTCAACATAATGACAATATTTAAATTTAAGGATAGTAGACTCATGACGATTTAAGACTTTAAAGATATCGCTCATACCGTATATTTGAGTATCAGTTTCAATTACTGAAACATCTAAATCTTCTGGAATTTTGAAATGAGTTGAACCCTGTTCTTTGAGTATTAAAATCTTGTGCTTATAGTCAAATACGCTAGAGAGGTATAAGTATCTAGTTATGTAATCTTCTCTCCCCTTAAGGCAGGTAAGCAACGAGACAGTTTTTGTCATTGGACTTCCAAGAAAACTCTTCTAAATATTTCTAATCCCTTTTTCCCACTCTTCTCAGGATGAAATTGTGAAGCAAAAACATTTTCGTAGCTTATTGAAGAACAAAATTGAAAATCTTCATGTGTTGTGTAGGTCTTAATAAAATCTTTTTCAAGCGGATCAACAAAAAAAGAATGCACAAAATAAAAAAAATCGTCAGTCCGAAGTGCATCGGTAAAATCAAAATCATTCTTTTGATTACCTTCATTAAGGTGTAGCTTATTCCAGCCAACATGCGGAACGGTATTAACCTTTTCTTCATTTTTAAAGTCTTTAACTTCCCCTTTGATTATTCCAAGACCATTCGTTAATGAAAATTCTTCACTTCTATCAAATAAAAGTTGCATTCCAAGACATATGCCCATAAATGGCTTACCAGAAGAGATAAAATTTTTGACTGACTCAGATAAATCTAAATTATTTAATTGCATCATGGCTTCAGGAAATGCACCAACTCCAGGTAAGACTGCTCCATCACATGAACTGATAGTTTTTGGATTTGAAGTAATAACTGAATCTATGCCCAGAACATCCAAAGCATTCCTGATACTGAAAAGATTACTCATTTGATAATCAATGATTGCTACCTTAAATCTATTCAATTTATTGTCCTTAAGAGAATTGAGTTTTCAGTTAGGTATTCTTTTAACTCTCCGATATTAACTGCATCAACTTTTTTAAATTTTTTAAAACTGCTCAAGAATGAGGTATTCCCTTCGTCTTCATAACCTTCTAGGTTTCTGTATGACTTAATATAATCATAATGAAATAAAGAAGAGACAGCTACCCCGCTCACATTCAGATCCTTCTTTAAACTTAGTATATGATCTTTATTGCCAGCACCGCCATGCGCAACTACAGGAATTGATACATTATCTAGAATATCTGAAATCAAACCCTTATCATAACCATCACCTGTTCCTTCTTTACCTACAGAGGTTATGAGTATTTCTCCTGCTCCTAATTTTTCTGCCTCTATTGACCACTCAATAACATTCTTATTTGTTTCATTTCTTCCATTATCAGTAAACGCAAGATATTCTCCATTATTTTGAGCTATGGCCTCTATTGAAATAACTATAGTTGAGGAACCAAATCTTTTTGCTGCTTTAGAAATAAAATCTGGATTATTAATGGCCCCAGTATTGATCGAGACTTTATCTGCACCTGCTTTGAGTATAGTAGAAATGTCATCTAGTTCCTTTATACCTCCACCAACAGTAAGCGGAATGAAAATCTCTTTTGCAGTTTTTGAAATAATATCAACAAGGCTATTCCTTCCGTATAGACTGGCCACTACATCTTGGTAAATTAATTCGTCTGCGCCCTGATCGAAATAGAACTTAGCATAATCTGCCGGCTTACCTAAGACTCGCAACCCTTCAAGGTTTATTCCCTTTACAAGGTTTGGACCTTTAATATCAAGCTTGGGTATAATCCTAAAAGCAACTGACAAAATAATTCCTATCTCTTATAGCTAGTGATTTTATGATAAATTTTAAAATAATTCTTTCTGATCATTTATCGTAGGGAGAAAATTATAATCTTTAATAATGAGCGATTCTATTAACTTTAATAATCCAGGTTTAAAGCCTATCTCATGTCTATCATCAGTCTCCATTAAAGATCTTTCTATTAATCCCTTTTGTTGGCTGGTTGGTAAGTGAAGAAAATACATACATTTCGGGTCAAAATTTAGTTATTGATATTTTCATAATCAGTGATTTTTGATAATTTTATCTGGTCCCCACCTATTTTCGTACTTCATGGCAGCCATTTCCATTGCCTGATCTTTGTTCATGCCCTGATCAAAATTCATGCGTAAATCATTAAGAAATGAGCCCATTCTTTTCGCTCCTAGTCCATCTCTATATGGATCTAAATCATCAATTATATTACTCCAATCACCAATACTTGATAATTTATCCCCATCGCTGAAGAAAGTATTGATAGCTTTTATAGCTGATGGCCAGTCTTTAAAAACTGTTTTTCCATGTGGGAGTTGATTAAGTTTACTGTCAGGTAACCCTTCTCTATCAATTAAAATTGTTGGTTTACCACATAATGATGATTCGAGGCCAGCAGATCCAGCACATAAATGGCCATGAATACATATATCTGATGACAGCGCAGCAATAATAGGTGATGCAGAGGTTGTATGTCTATTAATATCATCTAGCACGATGCATCTTCCTGTTTTTTCTGCTTTTTTGAGGATAGTATTTATCTTACCTAGACGTTTTCTTAGCGTTTTTGAAGATTTAGGTTTAAAAATTACCCCCAAACTCTGATTACTCATAATTTCTTCAAGAATATATTTGTAATTGTCTCTTTGAAGAGTATGCCCAGTGTGCCATCTATTATCGTCGACTGAGTTTTCATCAAAAACACAAACAATATTTTTGGCTCCATTGATTAAAAGTTTTTCCTTAAGGAATTGGGCCTGCTTTTCCAATTGAGGGTTCAAATAATCTTTAGTGCAACCAGTAATTACATGATATTTGAATTTACTTCCAAGTTTCTTATCATGATTGAAGGATAGTCTTGAATATGAAAATACAATATCAGAATGTATACGATTATCTATCAAGGGCACGCCGTCAAAAGCAATTTGCATTATTGCAGATACACCACCTAAACTATTGATCGCATCTGTTTTAATAATATGATCAGCATCATATCTATCCCAAGTAAGAAATATTTTAATGTTTTTCCTATCAAAGAATGACTTTAAAGTAAGAAAGTTTGAATGATAGTAATCATATAATCTTTTTAGTTCTTCAAATTCTAATTGGCAGCGAGAATCTTTTCTTAAGTTTATTGCTTTCTTTGGGAGGGAAAGAAAATCATTTACATATGGCGTAATTTTAACGGCATCTATCCTATTAGTCTGAAGAATATGTCTTTCATGATCATTTTCATATTGGTAATTTATTCTATCTGATGGAAAGTTTGATTCGATTTGCCAGAGAAAATCTGAATGTTTCCCATTCTTTTCAAAAATAATATCGCCTCGCCCTTCAAGAAATAGAGTTGATTTTTGATCCTCTACTTTTGTTAGAAATCCACTTCTGTATTTTAAAATCTTAAGTAAAAAATGAAACTTTGGAAAACTTCTGATTATCCTCATGAGACTCTTATCACGGAGTGAAAAGAGGCCTTTTTCGCAATCAATAGAAATACCGTATTTTGAACCATATTTCTTATACTGATTAATCCATGGCTTTTCAGGCATAACATAAAGAACCTTGGAAATAGCATTCTGGAGCATGAAATCTTCAATCACACTTATAAGAAATATAGTCCTCCAGCACCCAGACTTCATTATCTCTGAGTGAATTACAGATTTTTCAAAATAACTTCTGAGATATTTCTGATTATCATTTTCACTCGCATGAAGCTCGGCTAAAATTTGATTATAAGCATCACTCTCAACTATCATCTCCTTGAAAGTGAAAAGGTGTTCTCTTGTTAACTTTAGCCTTTGAAGCTCTCCCGACGAATCTTTTATATCTTTGAGAGAGAAATCATACTTAATAAATTTACAAGAAAAGAATCTTTCTAATAGATTCATAATTTTAGAAGAGAGTCTGCTATTATCGATGTAATAAACTTCTGTTAACTGATTTTTTAAGAGATCCTCTTTGTGTGATAGCAAATACAGGAGTGATCCAAGAATAGACAGTTTTTCAAAAAAAATAATCATATCTAAAATTTATTCTAGGTTATTGCCACTGCAAGAAGTTTCTCTAGTGTTACTAAAGCATACTTATTTATTTCCACTCTTTCTCTTGGAGAAAAATCCTCGTGTGGCAGAGGATGTAGTTTTATACCCAAGTAATCCATACTTTTGATATCAATAGCGCCTAGAGTAAGCATAATGTTTTCCTTAGTTAGAAGTGAGTTTTTGAAAGATAAATGCGGGCAAGATTCATTTTTGAATGGCATATGCAAATCCATCCATTGGCCATAATTTTCATCATCTTTTGCTGTACCTGAAAAAATTAGTCCCTTTAAATATCCTTTATCTTTTGAAATTCTGATGTGTTTTATAATCTCATTACAATTTCTTCCCTCAAGAACAGATCTTCCCCAATTGAGCAAAATTCCCATTCTTTGATCTTTTAATTTGTCTAAGACCTTAATTTCGTCATTTAATGAGAGGTAGCCTTTCTGAAATTCTTGTTTATGTTTTGGTGAATCACAGTGTTCTATTAGAATCTTAGCTCCATCCCAATCTAAGCTTAGGAGCTCTTCTATTGATTTTAAAAAAGAGTCTTTAGATACACTTACCCTATCCTTAATTTGAGTTGGTGAAGAACAAATCTGAATGTGAGATATTGTATTTCTTCCTTTTAGGTCATTTAACTTTCTTACTATGTCATTTAATATTCGGTACTGTTTGAGTGCAGATTTTCTTCCACATTCATCATCAGATGCTAAACCAAAATGAATGTCAGTCTTTGACATATTAAATGATGCAGGGACAGCAGTTATCACATTGTTCCAAGAATCATCTAATTGATCAAAGATAAAGTTGTCTCCGAATGGGTGGAGTTTATCGCCTAAAAATGGAATCTCAAGTCCTCTGATATGATTTACATCAGACTTTAACGCCTCATAAAATTCTAACTCACTATTATAATCATCTTTCCAGATTGAAGGCGCTGAGGTATAAGCTCCAATGATATAAGCCATGATTTGCTATGAAGATAGAAACTTTCCACCATTGAGATCAATTCCTGATCCTGTGATATATGTATTTTTATCACTGATCAGAAATTCTATTGCTCCAACTATGTCTTTTGTTTTAGCAATTCTGCCAATTGGGATGGATTCATGAAGTTTTTTAATTTCCTCACTTGAAAGCCTCTCTTCAAGCATTGATGTTTCTATCATGCTTGGAAAAATAGTGTTAATTAGAATTGAGTCTTTTGACCAATCTGCTGATAAGTGCCTAACCAGACCGGACAAAGCACTTTTTGTAATTGTATATTCGATTCCAGAAAACTCACTATATGTCCTTGCTGCAATTGAGTTTATTATCACGACTTTTCCCTTTGATTGTTTTAAATATTCATAACAATACTTGAAAACAAATAAAGCGCCTAGAAGGTTTACATCATGTATCTTGATATACTCGAGATTCGAGAATTCATTGATTGGCTTCCGACCAATTGATTTTCCTGCAGAGTAAATCAAGCCATCTATTCTTGATATTTCATCTTTACAAAAAAAAGATTTAACTGACTCCTCATCTGTTACATCCATTTTATAGAATGATAAGTCAGCTCTAGCCTTAGGCAGTTTTCTACCAACCACTGTCACATCATAACCTTGATTCAATAGATACTCAGCTGATGCTAGACCGAGTCCTGATGTACCTCCGATAACTACAATGTGCCTTTTATCGCTCATACATATATATGAGCGACATCCGACCTGCTAACAGCAAATCGAACAGCTCTGCTTTCTCCGACAGCTGTTATTTTGTGCACTCTATTTTTTTGCATGTAAACGATATCCCCCTCTTTCACAATCTTTTTCTCGCCTTCAATTTCCCACTCCCATTGGCCTTCATAAATATACCACCATTCATTCCAGTCAGGATGGTAGTGTCTTCTGTTGCCTTCACCAGGTATTTGTGAAATTACTGTCATAGAATTACTATCGCTATCAATAATCCTTTTGCTCCATGAGACATCCTTAGGGTTATCTTCAATTATTCTTTTTACACATACTAGTTCGTGGTTAACATCATGTAGATCATTGTTAACTATCCCATCCTTCACAAGGATTGATGGAACATCAACCTCACTATGAATCGATCCACCCTCATAATAAGAAGGTTGATTCGCTTTTCTATTCGACAGTGATGACATTATTGCCTCTGCTAAAATAAAATCATCTTCTGTGTCTATATCAACCGTTGACAAACCTGTCATAGGATAAAATCCAATATTGCCTTGACCTCCATGATAAGCAGAGCCAAGCTCTTTCATATTGTTAAGGAAATTCTTAGCCTTCCATCCCATCAATGCAGTTGTATAAACTTTTATCGGCTCCATAGTTTGAGAAGGGGGATTTGGCAAAGATCTCTGAAAATTTATAGGCTCATCCTTATAAACACAACCTATTTGCTTTTCATCCACAGAAATTAGGGTATCAAGGTCTTCTTCAATCATTTTATTTACAAAAGACTCAATATCATCAACAGTAATAAATGGTGATGTTGGCAACATCTGTATTAATGTATCGCAATCAATATTTTCTAAAAAGTTCTGTGCAAACTCATCATTAGTTGACTCATCTGTAGAAAACTCATCTGGTCTTTTGTAAAACTTGAATCCATATGCGGAAGCTAGATCAGACAGTACTTGATCTTCTGAATTGATATAAATTTCATCGAATATATCCGCTTTGGATACCGTTTCTAAAATATAGTCTATTAGTGGTCTACCGTTTAAGAGCCTTATGTTCTTCTTTGGGACTCTCTTAGATCCCATTCTGGCAGGTATCATGCCTATAACTTTCATTAAAATCCTCCTTAAAATTTATTAGCTTATTTTCTGACTTGAATCATATATAGAATCAACTAATTTCATTACTTCAACTGCATCATCTAAACTTCCATTTACGATTTTATTATTACTTTGGATGGCATCAATGAATTCATGAAGCTCTAGATCCCATGAATTATCATTCTCAAAGTGGATGATATTTTCACTTGGCTTACCCATAGCTTTCTCAATATCCTCCTTCTCCCTATAAGCATATATAAGTTTTTCAGGAGCATAGCTTCCCGTTGAAGAAAGTATACCATCAAGATTAATATAACCATTTTCAAAACACATCTCTAAAAGAAATTTATGTCTCCACTGTGTAGCCGAAGAATGCAAAGTTGCCATTACTCCAGATTCTGAGCTTAGAGCTATGAAAGCATTATCCTCTGACTCAACCCTCCAAAAGAGTGTGTCCATAAAAGAAGACCTGCAGGTGAACTCCTCCTCTGAAAAATATCTGAATAAATCAAGCATATGTATGCCTTGATCCATTAGAATACCTCCGCCTGAAAATTTACTATAATTCCTCCAGTTAAGGTCATAATCTATGCTTCCTGCTTTACCATAAACTCCCCTCATCCAAAGTATTTTGCCCATTTCTCCCTTTTTGATCAGTTGCTTTGCTTCAGTTACGGAATAGTGAAATCTATGATTAAATCCATATTTCAATACCAAATCACTATTTGACTGAAATTCGGATATTGCTGAGAGTTCGTGTTGATTCATCGCAGGTGGCTTCTCGCAAAAGACATGTTTCCCCGCCTTAAGTGCTCTTAAAACATATTCAGCCGCTATATTTACGTATGCAGAAACAAAAACGGCATCAATATCAGAATCTAGAAGGTCATCGTAGCTTCTACACACAAGTGTATTATTTAAATCAATATCCTTCTTTAGATCAAAGATTGAAACCAGCTCCACATGATCACTCTTGTCAAAGGTGCGCTCTCTGATTAAACCCATCTTTCCATAACCTGCGATTCCTGCTCTCACAATACTCATAAATCTTTATTTACCTATAAACTTCGATGGATCCGAAGGTGATTGCAGTCCTTCTATTGCAGATAGGCCCATTGATAAGACAGCCTCTTCGGTACTGCCTCCAATATGTGGAGTAACAAAAACATTTTCATAATTAGACAAATATGTATCGACAGGTGGTTCATGCTCAAAAACATCAAGCGCAACTCCCGAAAATTTATTAACCTTAATAAGTTCATCTAATGCTGATTCATCAATCAAACCACCCCTAGCATAATTAATTAAAACTGAGTCCTGCTTCATTAAATTTAATCTTTCAGTATTAATAATTTGATATGTTGATTCATTAAGCGGGAGATGCAATGTTACAACGTCTGATAAACTTAGCAAATCATTCAATTCACAAGCAACAATATCGTTAGCCTCATAAAAATCAGGAAAATCTAATATGTCATTAGAGAGTATCTTGCATTTATATGGTTTCAGCAGGCTAATAAGGTCCTTGCCAATATTTCCACAACCAATTATACCAACTGTTTTTCCTGTCAATTGGCGACCCCTTATCTGGTTCCATGAACCTTTCTTGACACGATTATTTGCAATCGTTGATTTATGCAACAAAGCAATTGCTGATGAAATAACAAGCTCAGAGACGGACCTTTTATTCACACCACCCTTCCATCCAAGGCTCACGCCATATTCAGACAATGCATTCAAGTCAATCATGTCAAGTCCAACACCATACTTACCTATCACACGCAATTCGGGTAACTGTTTTAAAACATCCTCATTAATCTCTTCAAGTGCTGTTATTGCCATTTCACTTCCTTTCAAGAAATTAACCAGACTATCTCCATAAAGGGAAAGGCCTTCATCATTAAATTTCGCATCTGGATATAGTGACAGGACTTTTTCTCTCAAAATAGGGTGTTTTGAGAAAGATCTGGAAGCAACAGATAATGAAGTCATAATTATATTTGATGATAGAGATTCAAGTATTCACTAATATGATCACTTAATTCTGGGGTTTTTTCATATAACCCAATTTTTATCCTGCCTTTCATATCAGGAAGAATTAGTCTAAGTTTGGTCTTTGTGTTTTTCTTATCTTTGTATAAGGCCTCAATCAAACGGGCTGAATCTATAAATGTTTTTCTTGCAACAATGGAGTTTTTCATTAGAACATCATGCATCCTTAGAAAATTATCCTCGGTGGTATTTTGCAATTTCATTGAGACAAAGTTTGCCATATCCATTCCTATTGTCACAGCTATGCCATGCGGTATTGAAAAACTAGTAGCTGATTCAATTGCATGACCAAAACTATGACCATAGTTCATAACATTTCGCTCTTTCATATCGAATTCATCAATTTCGATAATCTTCTTTTTTATCAACAGAGATTGAAATATGAATTCCCTCATTAGATTTGGCTCTCGCAATAATTCTTCATATTTGCTTGAGATTCTATCAAAGCTCTCTGGCGAATCTATTGCATGTACCTTGATCATCTCGCCAACTCCTGAGAGGATATCATCTGCTGCTAGAGTCTCTAAAAAATGGACGTTTAGTAATATCTCTTTTGGTGGATTAAAAGTTCCTAAAATATTTTTTATGTCGCCTGAATTTATGGATGATTTTGAGCCAATACATGAATCTGACTGTGCAAGCAAAGTGGTAGGTATAAACTTCCACGATACACCTCTCATAAGGGTTGATGCTATAAAGCAGGTTATATCTTGTACAATACCGCCACCAATTGAGATCAGCGTTTGGTCTCTTGTCATCTGTTGGCCCATCAAAGATGAAATATAGTCAGGAAATTTCTCCAAAGACTTATTTCTTTCATTAGCATCAATTAATATAAAGCGACCATAATCAATCACTGGCTTAATTTCAGCTTCATAGAGCTTATATATTTTCTCATCTATTATATAAACAGCCTCTTGGTCAGGAGATTTAAATAAATTGCTGATCGGTCCATTTTGGAGATTTACCTCATAGGAGCCTTTGTGAGAATCAATTATAATTGGTTTAGACACGAGTAAATCCCCCATCAATTGCAATATTTTGGGAGGTTACATATGTATTTTCCTCACTAACAAGCCAGCTAACTAACTTTGATACCTCCTCAGGAGATCCTAGTCGCGCCATGGGTACTTTGGCCTTCATTTCACTAATTCCGGATTCCCCTAAAATGGTTCTGGTCATGTCAGTCTCAATAAATCCTGGAGCAACACTGTTAACTAATATGCCATATCGTGATACTTCTGCACTGATAGCAACTGTCATTCCATCAATACCAAATTTGGTTGCAGAATATGGCGCTCGATGCTCTTTAGAAACTTTCCCAAAAACAGACGAAATATTAACTATTCTCCCCCAATTCTCTTTTTTCATTTTGGGTATAACCAATTGAGTTAACCTAAAAGGAGCTCTCAAATTTACTTTTACTACATCATCGAATTCCTCTAGGGGGATTTCTGATATTTCTCCTATCTTATTGATGCCCGCATTATTCACTAAAATATCTATATGCTCTTTTTCAATAAAACGCTCAAATGATAAGAATGATTTATCGTCTAAGAAATTCACTTGCCTATAAGTAATGTTCTCAGAACAATCATTGCTTTTAGATGTGCCCGTAACTATTACATCATGCCCATCATCACATAGCTTTTCTGCAATAGCCTTTCCAATCCCTCTCGTTCCTCCTGTCACAAGAGCAGTTTTAATGGATTTGTCATTCATCATTTAGTCAATTCCTAAATTTCAGATTTATAATTAGATATTTTATAGTATATATCCATCATCCTCTTTTGCTCATTTACAGTACAAAAACTTTCAATCTCATTTTTAAGAAACGCTTCCACCTGTCTATAAAGTCCGGGCTTAAATTCAATATCTAACTCATCATCTATTTCTGCGAGCTCTATTTCTACAGAGCCCTTTTCTTGCACATACAATTTTTCCATAGGTCTAAGTATTAACCTATGGTTTTTTGTAAGTATTTCCACTCCCCACCTACCGGGTGCACTCCAGTCAGCATGATAGGAAAATATGGCATTATTGATTGTTTTTCCAGATCCTGAGAAAGAGGATGCTGCAGGATGCCAGCTAAGCTCTCCCTCTCCATTTGAAACTGTATTTATAAAATTTGGTGATCCACCTAAATAGAATGCTAAGTCCACAACATGAGATGAGTTATTGATGAACCATTTTTGCATTTCAGATTTCTCTTTATCGAGATTTTTGATTACGTGTGACCATTCAGTAAATTCAAAAGTAAAACTAGATACACCGCCATCCTGGACAATAATGTCTTTTGCTTTTGTTACAGAGGAATAAAAACGTCTATTATATGCAACATAAGCATTTACATTATTTTTAGTCGCCAAACGATCAAGTAAATTTATCTCTTTAAGAGTTTGCGCGCCAGGCTTCTCTATCAATATTTTCTTGACTCCTCCTCTAATCAATATTTCAGAGATACTCATAAGATTTGAAATATTTACGGCTACGATTGCATAATCTGGAATTTCCTTATTTTTTTGGAAATATTTTTTTAAGCCTCCTGAGAACACTTTATGATCTGTTTCTTCTTCAAAAGATTCTGCTGACTCTTTTCTTCTACAAACAATATCGATACTAATATCAAGACTATTCATAACCCTAAGATAATCTTTAGACATCTGGCCGGCACCAATCAATAATACTTTTTTGTTATGTGATTGCACAAATATCAACCTTCTCATCATTAACACTTTCAATATGAGGTATAAGTGAATTAATGAGTAATTTATGGATCTCTGATGATTCTTCGAAAGGAGTCAATCCAATTTCTTCCTTCTTGAAGAGATTCTCAGCTAAAGCACTTGTCAATTCACTTTGAAATGGAATATACATTTGGTGAGTAGTTTTTCTAGAGCCTTTTTTCTGATTTTCTAACTCTAAGGTATACACACGTTTTCCTTCATCAATGGAGATTGAGAAATCCTCTCCCTCAATCCTAATAAATATACCTAAATCTTTTTCTGATCGAATAGAAGCCAAAGATAGGTTATTGCCATTCTGGTAAGTCGCCTCAAGCTTTCCAGTGAACTCGATGAAACCCTTCCTCTTTGATCTTAATATCTGTTTATCTAGTTGCGAGCTATCAATTTTCAATAGACTTGATCCTGTTAACCACGAGAAATGATCAAGAAAGTGAATAGCGTTACATCCTAGGCCCCATATTCCTCCTGTAAGTACATAATTAATCTTTGATTTCTTTGACAAGAAATCTTTTATTGCAAAATAGTCTTTCCAGATTCTTCTTGGACAATTGACCCATGCTTCAGTTTGGGCTGATTTCAAAAGTTTTGAGCACAATTGATAATCACGAATTTTTTGAAAGAGAACTTTCTCAAGAATTAAGTACTTAACCTCCTTCTCTTCAAGGAGCAACCTTATAACATCGATTCTAACATCTGAATTTGTTGCAATAACAACCAAATCTAAATAATTAGGCAGATCTTGAATTGTTTTTACAAAATTTAGTTTATTTAGTTTATGGTTATGCTCTAATTCACTGACTCTATTTCTACCGAGAATCAATGCGTCTTCACTGGGATCAACAGCAAAAAGGTTGAGATCAAAGCTAGCTCTATACAAAGACTGCAGATGCCTGCTTCCGAGTTCTCCAATTCCTATTACGGCGATGTTTTTAATGGACAAATTAAAAAATATTACTTAAAAGTTCAAATTATTTAGGATGATCTAGAGGCCCCATCCATCATCAACTATTATATTCTGACCATGGATAAAAGTTGAATCTTCAGACAAAAGAAATAACAACGTACCACAAAGATCCTTTGCATCTAACATGCCCTTTGTATTACAAGACTCATTGTATTTTGAAACAAATGATCTGGGTTGATTGTCTTCTATGCCTCCAGGGCTTATAGAGTTTATCCTTATGTTGTCTCTTCCACAGTATTTTGACAAATATTTTGTGATTGATATTATTCCTGACTTTATTGCAGCATATTCAATTGGTGAAACCATATTTGTGCCAGAATAATGTTCAAATTTTGGAGAATAAACTCCCTGAATTGAGGAGATATGCACCAAGCTTCCATACCCCTGGCTTTTGAAGAAATCAATAATCTGCTGCGAGAAAAGTATTGCTCCTCCCAATTGGGCAAATAAATCTTCCTTAAGGTTTTCTGGACGAATATCCTCAAATTTAGCGCCCCAACCTTTTGATATAGGGTATGCACTATGAACGGCGGAATCAATCTTCCCATATTTTGATTTAGCCAGTTTGATGGATTCTACAATTGAGTTTGAATCTGTAGTATCCAGCGAAACAAAGTATGCATTTTTAGATCCTAATTCATCCTGCAAAGCCATTCCCCTCTCTTCAGAGATATCCCCAATGACGACTTTACCGTCATTTTCAACTATTGACCTGCAAAAAGCAGAGCCTATCCTCCCTGCACCGCCTGAAATTAGTGTTACAGTTTCTTTCATCTTATTAGAGCCCACTTTTGAGTACCATCTCTGCTACTAGAAAATCCAATTTATCATCAATATCAATTGATCTTTCTTTGGGAATCTTAACAGCTTTGACCTTGCCTTCAAAAATATTAGTGCAGGATAAAATAAATTCTGGTCTCGAAACATAACATACCGTTGTTACATCAAAAGTTTTAGGGACATCTTGTCTTCTTGAGAAGGTGTCACTCTCTGAAGTAAATAATTTTGCATCATCATTATCATCTATTGTGATCATATTAAAATATGGACTTCTCGCAGACTCAGTAGCTGTGATTACAACATCGGTTGACTCATCAAATAAATCCATACATGCTTTTATATCGGATGCTTTTCTTAATGGTGCTGTTGTTGGTATAGATACAAATTTACTACAAATATTTTCCCTTGAATTAACTGACTGAATCGCATGCTTCCATGAATATATTTCTGGTGAGTCATCTTTTGCTAGCTCGGAGGGCCTATTAATTACATTAACCCTTGCACTTCTTGCTATGGAGGCAATTTCCTCATCATCTGTTGAAACATAAATATCTTCTATTTCATCAATCTCTTTGGCTACATCAATTGAATGCCTCAATAAAGGCTTTCCATCTAGTTCCATTATATTTTTTCTAGGAAGACCCTTGGATCCTCCTCGTGCAAATATAAATGCTATCGTACTCATAATTTGATATTAGTGCTTTTGAGAAAAATCATTTTCAAGACTTTATAAATTCTGTCTTTGCTTTGCTGGAAGATCTTCTAATTGCATCAATTACATGCATAGTATTCAAAGCGGAACTACCAGAAATTAGTGGCTCTTTATCATGATCAATACAATCCAAAAAATGTGAAAGCTCTTTTCTATATGATCCATTCCTTGGATGCTTCTCTCTATATATTGTTTCCCAACATTCATTAGAAGCAGAGTATAAGCTGACCGAGTTATCAATTGCATTCCATTTTATCGTGCCTTTTTCGCCAATCACAATGCAGTGTCGAATAGGATCTAACCTAAAGAGATCAAGGTTAACACTAGCAAGAAAATCTTTGCCGCTAAAACCAATGATGCATTTGGCAGAATCCTCAACATCAATATCCAAATTACTGTTCTTATCCACTGCGCCTGTTACTCTATCGATTTCACCAAATATCCATGAGAGATAATCAAATTCATGGCTTAGTTCAAGCAGAACTCCACCACCTAATTCCTTTCTGGCACTGACACTGTTTTCGTAATCAATACCATTCCTCCAAGATTTTAAATTCTGACCAACCTCTGCAGTAACTGAAAATATTTGACCGACCAAGGAGTCATCTACCTTCTGCTTAAAAAAATTAAGAGATTCCATAAACCTTAAGTTATATCCGACCATTAACTTTATATTCCTACTAGCTGCTAAACTTATTAAGCTTTGCACATCATCTGAAGAAGAAGATATTGGCTTCTCTATGAGTACATGAATATCCTCATTCACCAACTTAATAGCAGTCTCAACATGAAAAGGTGAAGGATTACATATGACTGCAAAGTCTGGGCTAAAAGAAATTGCTTCTGCTAAATTATTTGTAATCCTGATATCCAATCCCACTCCAGAAGGATCAAGACTCTTATGGCGGCATACAATGACTTTAATGCTTGGATCAATCTCTTTTATGACCTCAATATGCCTCCTTCCAATGCTACCTAAACCAACAACCAAAGCAGTTCTTTGTTTAGAGTTCTTAGACATCCTTTCCATTTGCCTGTTTAGCCTTTTCAAGTTCTGATAGTCTTCCGATATCAAGCCATTTTTCATAGAGTGGAAACACATTAATTCCATCCTCTAGATTAATTCTTCGCTCTAACAAATCAGTCATATCAAGATAACTAGATTCAGAAAGTTGACCTGGTACCTCAGGATCTATTACATAAATACCTGCATTAACAAAAAATTTATGCGTTGGCTTCTCAATAATTCTCTTAACTTTTGATTTCTCTGCTTCGACAACACCATAGGGGACCTGAAAGTCATATTCAACAACGCATACTGTCATCTTGCTATTTGCTAAGTTATGGTTATCCAATAAACTATCAAAGCGAAGGTCTGTGACTAGATCACCATTCATTAAAATCAGAGGTAAGTCAGAAAAATTCTTGGGTAGAAGTGTAAGAACCCCTGCTGTCCCCAATGGTTCCTTCTCATCAATATAATCTATATTTACTTCCCAGTCTGAACCATCTTTAAAATAATCCTTAAACATCTCTGATTTGTAATGTGTGGATATATAAAAGTTATAAAAACCAAAGTCTGAAAGCCTTTTTATCAGGGTTTCTAAAATAGGTTCGGTGCCAACTTTTAGTAAAGGTTTTGGTGTATCCTCAGTTAAAGGGAGTAACCTTTTTCCAAGCCCACCTGCCATCAAGATTATAGGATTATCTATTTTAGGCTTCTGAAGTATTTCATGGATTGTTTCTAGACCACTTAATACTCCATCTGAATTAATAATTGGTATTGCGAGAATATTTTCCTGATGCATTTTTTCTAGGATGCTTTCTTTGCTTTCAGTAAGTTGTGCAGTTAAGGGTTTTGGGTTCATAATTTCCAGAACATTTGTGTTCATATCCCTATTCTCCAGTAACGCCCTTCTGATATCGCCATCAGTTACTATTCCCAATAGTTTAAAGCTTTCATCAACAACAGCGACTATTCTCATTCCACCTGTATTTAGAATAGAGATTACTTCCCGAAGATTATTCTCAGGCTTAGAAATTATGTTTGAAAGTTTCATATTTTCTGAATTTGAAGCTTATCTACTTACCTAATATGTATCTTGTATTAGGCTCGATATCCTTATATATGACAGAACCCGCCGCTACTGTTACGTTATCACCTATTTTGATATTTTGTATTATGCAACTTCCTGTCCCAATATGCACGTTATTGCCAATTGTTACTCCGCCACTTAAAACGGTGCCTGGTGCTATATGACAGCTGTTACCGATAGTACAGTTATGATCAATTATCGATCCGGTATTTATTATTGAATCACAGCCAATATGAGTTCCATGCTGAACAACAGAACCATTCATAATTTGGACGCCATTTCCAATGGAAATATTGTTTGTTAATGAGGCATTTGGATGAACTAAAGTCATAAATTCAAAACCTTTCTCTCTAAATTTCTCTGAAATTAACCATCTTTCTTGACGACCTGGCAATGATCCAATTCCATTTACAAGAATTGCCTCCTCATGAGAAAAATTATCAATATAATCATCATTGCCTATTACTTCTAAGCCAAAGCATTTCGATCCAATCTTCCTTGAGTTATCAAGAATCCCCAATAACTCAACGTCTAATTGCTCTAAGATATCAATTAGTACTCCTGAGTGACCTCCCGATCCTAAAACTAAAATGTTAGTTCTTCCACCTCTCATAATTTTATTGTTTCATCCTTGGCAAAATCCTTTGGTGCTCTCTTGCCCAATATCTTCCAGTATTCCATTGGAGAAATACCCGTGCCTGGCCTTTTTATAGTAATATTATTGGTTGTAAATTCTTCGCCTTTCTTTATAGATTGAAATGCAGTAATGCTTTTTCTAGCAATTATTAAATTCTTCTTTTCGGAGGGCATTAATCTCTTTATTCCATCACCCAACATTTGTTCAGTTAGTCTTATATTTTGAACCATCTGTTTAAGCTCTATGGGCTCAAGTGAGGCTTTATGATCCGGGCCTTCCAATTCTTTATCTAAAGTAAAATGCTTTTCAATTATTGTTGCACCAAATGCAACAGCAACTAATGGAGCCAGGATACCATCTGTATGATCGGAGTAACCAACCTTGATATTAAGTGAATCTCTTAAGGTTTTGATAGCAGATAAATTTGCCTCCTCAATAGGAGCTGGATACTCAGTCATGCAATGCATCAATGTGATTTTTTCTAGAAGAGACTTATAATTTAATGACTCTTCGAAACACTCCTTAAATATATCAATAGAGGGATCAGGCATTTTTTTCTCATTGCTTAAGAAGCCATATATCAATGAACCTATTGCTAACTCTATTTCCTCCAGGGAGGACATACCGGTTGATATGATTATGTTACAACCAGTTTTTGCGAACTCAATAAGAAGTGGCCCATTTGTTAACTCTCCAGATGGGATCTTAAGTGTTTTGAGATGCATCCTCTTTGTCAGAAAATTAAGACTTCCTAAATCAAAAGGGGTGGAAAGAAAATCAATTTCTTTATCCAAGCAATATTTCTGAAGATCAAGATGAGCATCCTGATCTAATTCAAGTTTACTGAGCATATCAAATTGTTTAAGTTCTTCGCCTGAAGTATTTTTCTGATATTCAGCAAGCTCTGCATCTTTGGTAACTAGGTCTTCAGCTCTAAATGTTTGAAATTTCACAGCATCAATGTCTGCCTCAGCAGCAACATCAATAAGCTTCTTTGCCATCTCTATATCACCATTATGGTTAACTCCTGCTTCTCCAATTATGTAAGTCATTTTCATTTCTATTTACTGCTCATGTAAGTCATAAAAGCTCTTTGCTTTACCAAAGTCACAATTACTCTTTTTTATCTCGTTAATAATTTTTTTTGAGGTCTCACCACCATCATATGGATTAGTGACATTCTTGTAGTCTTTATAAAATCCTTTTTCATAAATTTCTTCGATAGCTTTTTTGATTTTTTCTGAATCAGTGCTTACATTAATAACTGATTCTGCACTAATTCTTCCTTCCTGCCTTCTTCCAATATTTATTGTAGGAATATTAAAACTTGGAACCTCGATTATTCCACTGGAGGAGTTTCCAATGACTCCATCCACATAGGGTAGTAGTGATAAATAGTTCATTTGGCCCAATGAGCTATAGAGATATGCGTTTGGGTAGCTATTGACAAATTTCTCAATTTGATTATTTATTGTTATACCCCCGCTATCAGCATTTGCTTTTGTGAAAATAAAGTTTATGTCTCGAAAATCTTGTATTGCATGAAGCAATTGATTGATTTGTTCCTTTGGAGAAAGATCTTGATTTAGAGTTTCTGGATGATATGTGATTAATACGTTTTTATCCTTTAGCCTTAAATTGATTTTATTTTCTAAATTTTCTTTTGTGTATAGTTCTATTTTCTTTAATGCCTCTACTCCAGGGGCGCCATAGTTAAAAACAAATTCGGGACTCTCGCCTAGCTGTATAACTCTTTTCCGATATTCTTCTGTCGAGACAAAATGCATCCTCGACATCTTTGTAATTGAATGTCTGAAAGCTTCATCATAAGCACCTTCTGTTTTCTCTCCCCCATGAATATGAGCAATGGGTATTCTTAAAATATACGCAGTATAAGAAGCTGAAAAAATTTCATAGCGATCTCCTAGAACTAAGACTAAATCTGGCATCAACTCTTGGTATGCTTCAGCAAATTGGGTTGTGGAATCTGATATCGATTTTAGAATTCCTAATGATGACTCATCGTCAGTAAGAATTCTCAGTTTCTTATTGATTCTGAAGCCATCCTGTTCAATTTCTTTAAATGTATTTCCGAAACTTTCAGAAAGGTGTGAGCCTGTAACTATGAGCTGCAGGTCTAATTCATCACTTTTCGAGATCTCACTTATAGTTAACTTAAGCAAACCATATTCCGCTCTACTACCAGTGATTACACAAACCTTTTTAATGTTCATTTTTAGGCACGCCACTAGGTAGATTAATGATTCTATCTGCTAGCCAATTTGTATTCTCTAGGGAATCTCTTTGGCAATGTGTGTTCGCTGTCATTAAGTGAACTGGGTCCCATGCTGGCCTAGTCATAATTGAATGATCATTTGTTTCTTTTAGCAGAAGGTCTCTTACTTCTCTATCTTCGACAAGCATTGTATTTAGCCAGTAGTTACTTCTAGTTCCACTAAGCTCTTTAACAAAGTTAAATCCATTTCTTTCTCCCCATGATTGATAGCTTAATGCAATATCTCTCTTTATCTGAATATACTCATTCAGTCTTTGCAATTGCGCTAAACCAAGTGCGGCATTAAGATTAGGCATCCTGTAGTTATAACCAACCATATCATGTGAAAAATTCCATTCATGGCTTACTTTAGCAGTAGTAGTTAGATGCTTAAGTTTTCTTGCCATTGCTTGATTATTGGTTACTACTATTCCGCCGCCGCCTGTAGTGATAATTTTATTCCCATTGAAACTGATAATTCCTAAGTCTCCAATAGTGCCAGAATGAGAGTTCTTATTTTTCGTTCCTAATGACTCAGCAGCATCTTCAATCAATACAATGTTATACCTATTGCAAATTTCTCTTATCTCAAAAAGATTAGCAGACAAACCGAAAGTATGCATTGGCACACAAGCCCTTACAATCTTTTTAGTGGCTCTATTCCAGCAAAAGCCATCATCCCTAATTTCACAATTCTTAGTCAAAAAATCTTCTAGTGAATCCTCAGATAAGCCGAGATTAGATCTATCGACATCTATAAATATTGGATTAGCATTACAATAATGAATCGCATTTGATGTTGCTACAAAGGTGAGTGATTGCGTTATAACCTCGTCTTTTGGTTGAACGCCTGCAACCAAAAGTGCTGCATGCAATGCAGATGTTCCATTCGAGGTAGCGATAGCAAATTTTGCACCCACAAAACTCGAAATCTGTCTTTCGAATTCTTTAACTTCCTCTCCAACAGAGGAAACAAAGCCTGAATCAAGAACTTTATTAATATATTCCTTTTCTAAATCTCCAATCACCGGCTCATGAAGAGCGATAAACCGATTTACTCCATAGATCTTTCTAATAAAATCAATGAGACTCCTAAACATTATAGATTTCAGACTTATAGGATTTTAAATTTTCAGGCTTTGTAATCCAATCTATGGTTTTCCTTAATCCCTGTTCAAGAGATACTTGGGGTCTAAATCCTGTAGCATTTTCGATCTTAGTATTATCGCACCATAATCTGAAGACTTCAGATTTTTCAGGCCTAATCCTCTGTTCATCTGTTACAAAATTAACATCACTGCCCATAATTTCTTTTATTAAATTAAGAGTATCTATGATAGATATTTCTCGATTAGAACCGATATTGATGGTGTCTCCAATTGTGTCTGCCTCAGCTATAGATATAAGACCATTGCATGTATCGGTAACATAGTTGAAATCCCTAGTAGGAGTAACATC
>JAQWQE010000005.1 GCA_029244925.1 Gammaproteobacteria bacterium
CTCCCGGGCCCACCATTTAAAAGGTTTTCAGAGGTTTAAGTGTTCTCAAAAAGTGTGAACACCAAATCATGTGTACAGATTCTTTCTATTTTAAAATTGCTCCAACTATAGATGAGGATATGGATGAAGATAATCTTCTCAAGCAAGCATTAATATATCTTTTGGATTCAGATAGGGCAGATGGATATCCCAATGATGCTGTAGCTAAATTTCATTTAGGCAATGGAGCGATCTTAGAAAGAGTGAATTTAAATTCTGATTTATCTTCAAAAGGGATTAAGCAATCAAGAGGTATCATGTTTAACTATCTATATGACCTGGATTTATTAGAGAAGAACCATGAACTATTTTTTAAAACAAAAAAAGTACAACAATCAGACGAAATTAAAAGTCTTAGAAAAAACTCATATGTGATTAGGAATCCATTAACATTCAATAATACTTACAGGAATGTCTAGCACATGAGTTGCTAATCCCCCACGAGATGTTTCCTTATATCGGAGATGCATATCTTCACCAGTCTTTCGCATTGTGCGAATCACTCTATCTAACGAAACAAAATGAGTTCCATCTCCCTTAAGCGCCATACGAGCAGCATGGATTGCCTTGACTGATGCCATGGCATTACGCTCAATACAAGGTATTTGTACTAAGCCACCGATCGGGTCACAAGTAAGCCCTAAATTATGTTCCATGGCAATTTCAGCTGCATTTTCAACTTGTGTTGGCGTACCACCAAGAACTTCTGCTAATGCTCCAGCTGCCATTGAGCAAGCAGATCCAACTTCACCTTGGCAACCAACTTCAGCACCGCTTATTGATGCATTCTTTTTGTAAAGAATACCTATTGCGGCGGCAGTTAATAAAAATCTAACTATTCCATCATCATCCGCTTTGGGTACAAAACGCATATAATAATGCAGAACAGCTGGAATAATGCCGGCTGCTCCATTAGTAGGGGCAGTAACCACTCTCCCTCCTGCTGCATTCTCTTCGTTGGTTGCTAATGCATAAAGGGTTACCCAGTCTAGTATTGTCAGTGGGTCATCAGATTTTTTATTTGATTTTTTCGTTAACTGTTTGTGGAGCTTATGGGCTCGACGTGGGACATTCAAACCCCCTGGCAATAGTCCTTTATTAGCAATACCACTATTAACGGTTTCTTGCATCACAGACCATAACTTTAATAATTCATTGCGGGTTTTATTTTCTGGTCGCCATGCACTTTCATTTGTTATCATCACATCCGATATTTTGAGGGATTTTCTTTCGCAGTATTCTAAAAGCTCAGTAGCTGTATCATAAGGATAAGTGACTGCAGTTTCATCTTCAGCGATGTAATTTCCACTTTCATTAGAATCACCTACAACAAAACCACCTCCCACAGAATAGTAGGTTTTTTGGACTAATTCCTTTCCGTTTTCATCAAAGGCAGAGAATATCATTCCGTTGGGATGTAAAGGGAGGGATTTTCTTCGATAAAGCTTAAGGTCTAACTCATGATTGTAATCGATAGTTTGTTTTCCAAGTAAATTTATCACTCCTTCAGAATAAATTTTTTCGATTCGTTTGGTGATTAAAGTTACATCAACTTTCTCAGGTTGCTCTCCTTCTAAGCCTAAGATAATGGCTTTAGGTGTACCATGAGCTTTCCCCGTAGCGCCAAGGGATCCATACATCTCAGATTTTATACGAGTCACTTTTTTTAATTGATTGGATTTTTCTATACCTAGTATAAATTTTCGTGCGGCGATCATAGGGCCAATAGTATGGGAGCTGGATGGTCCAATACCAATTCTAAAAAGATCCAAAACACTAATTGCCATAATTTTTCACAAATGCTCTATGATCAATCATAGTTTATATCATTAGAGTCTTCAAATTGATTCAATAAACTCAATATCATTAGGCTTTATAAGGTCTGACCCAAGTCCACCCAATAAAGGTTTTAGATTTTTTGCATATGGCTTCCATCTACCCATTCCAGACTTATTTATTGGTTTTCTTACCTGTTCTGAACTTGCTGTTCTAACTAACCTATCAGTTTCATAAAAAGTGATACAAGAGTCCTCAAAAGGTAACTCCAGAAATTCTAGCATTTTTGTAACTTGACCTTCTAGATCATCAATTATGTCCTCGTTATTAACTCTCAATATTTTATTTGGTAGAACCTCATCCCAATGATTCATCAATTTAACATAACTGTTATAGTAGCTTCCTGCTTCAGCTAATCCATATGTAAATTCTTGTCCTTGGGCAAATAACTGTTTAAACATACTAAAGCAACAATCCAAAGGATATCTTCTTGCATCAATAATTTTTGCATTTGGCATGATCAAGTGAATTAATCCAATATGACGAAAATTATTAGGCATTTTATCAGTAAATCTAGGTGCATCTTTTCTATGCATTCTTGTATCATCTATAAACATTTTTCCCATTTCTATCCTTTTTTCAAGTGATAGTTTTTTCATGCTTTTAGGGTAATTACCCTCCTTACCATAAATATCATTGCCTCTAAGGCTTTGTGCCATAGAAAGAATATTTGGAAGTTCAAGCGTTCCATCAATCATTGAATGAGAAGCTAGAATTTGTTCAACTAACGTTGAGCCCGACCTTGGCAATCCTAGAATAAATATTGGATCTTTTGTTTCATATCCACCATTACCCTGTTGTTCAAAAAATGCTTCATTGCAAACATCGATTTGAGCCTGCAACTCTCTATCCATTTTTTCAATAGAATATTTACTTTGCTTATTTTTAATCTTATTTCCAGAATCGAGATGAAAAAAAGCTTCATCGTATTCACCCACTACTTCACACCCTTGAGCTAATGCAAAGTGAAAATAGGCTTTATCTTTTAATGTTAGATCAACTCTTTTGAGTTGCTCCCTCATAATATTTAATTCATTTTTAGTGAAAGTGTATGTTTTTAAGTTAGCTAATGAAAAAAAAGCTTCGCCATGATCTTGCTTAAGTTTATATGCGGATTGATAACTTTTAATTGCTTGATCTTTCTTACCTAAGGTTTTTTGTGCATGACCTTTAGAGGTAAGAACATTAAAATTGAACGGGTTCTCTTGAAGAAGTTGATCAAATAGATTAATTGCTCCATTATGGTCACCGTTTTGCATAATTTCACTTGCTTTTTGAGCTTGATATGATTGATTTTGAGGGAATTTCTCACACAATATATTTACTTGTTCCAAGGTCTTTGCAAATTTTTGTTTTTTTCGAAGAATCATTGCATATTTCATTCTAAGCTCCCCATCATTGGGGTTAAATTTCACTGCACTTTCAAGTAAAAATTCAGCATCATCAAAATATCCCAATCGATCAGCAATTTGTGCTAACAATGACATTGCGAATGTATTGGTTGGATTCTTTTTAAGAAATTCTCTACATTTTTCTTCTGCAATACCTAATTTTCCTTCGTTAAGAATCTGGCTTATGTAAAGTAAAATACTTGGAATAGATTGAAGAGTGTTCATTTGCATAAATGCATGATCAGCAGCAGGTTTATTCTTATTTCTTTTAAAGTAATCATATAATGCTTTCCAAGATGCTAATAAAGCAGGATTTAATTCACAGGCCTGTCTGTAATGTGCGATTGCATTTTCTCCATTACCCATATCTCTATTCAGATGACCTAACTCTTGATAGGCTCTCCCCATGTCGGGAGCTTTACTTAGCAAACTCTCAATGTATTTTTTTGAATCATCGTAATTTTTTAAATACCTTGAGCAAACTGCAGCTAAATATAAGCTATCAATATGGTTTGGGTCTTTTGCAAGATTTGATTCTAATAAGCCAAGTGCTTCAACAAATCTAATATCTTTTATTGCTTCAGTAGCTCTGGATATGTCTAATTTATCTTGTGTCATTTATTATGTTAATGAAAAAAATAGTAATTTGTCTTATGCAATTAAAAAGGGAGCCTAAGCTCCCTTCCTAAATTATAGCTTTTATAAACTAAAAGTTTTTCTTATACCTTATACCCACAGTGGTTGGTCTTATATAAGACACACGCTGTCTATCAAATACAAAGGTATTGCTAATCTCACCTCTTTCGTCTGTTACGTTGTCAATGTATAGCTCAGCAGTCATTTCATCATTGCTCATACCGAAACGAAGATCAACAGTGGTATAACTATTTTGTAGGGCTTTATTTGGTTCCATAATATCTGAATAACTATCATCAGAATGAGTTAATTGCACTTGAGCATGTCCAATATTTCCATTAGACATTCCCCACTCCTGTCTTGCTCTTAGATTAAACTGCATACCAGGGGCAAATGCCATATCACTTCCAACAATTACATCATCGGTAGGCACTAATTTCCTAGTAAGCTCAGTATCTAATAGTGAGAACGCACCAGCTACTGTCAATCCTTCTTTATTAGCGTAGTAAGTAAAGTCACCCTCTACCCCTTTAATGTCACCATCTGCGGCATTATCAGAAAAGAATAAGTTAACAATGCTTGGATCAAAGATAGTTGATTGAAGTCCTTCAACATCTACCATAAAAACACTTCCGTTAAATCTAAGTTGGCCATCTTTAAGAATTGTTTTCCAACCAAACTCAGTGTTTGTAACTTCATCAGATTTTACTTCAGGTTTAACCGAGTAGGTTCCAGCTGCATTAGATGCTCCAACTGGTCTATTTAGAAGCCCAGGTCTAAAGCCTTCAGACCATGTCACATAGTACATAACATCATCACTTGGATTCCATGAATAGGTTACCTTTCCAATAGTACCATCTGTTTTAGCTGTATCTGGATAGCCATTTGCATTACCAGGTGCGTATTGAGCCGATAAGTTAGATCCAAATTGTTGAGTATCTGGAGCACCAAACCCATTGTAAAATGAAGAGTTAGCACTGCCTTCAAAATCAACTTCAATATCATACCAACGAGCACCTAGAGTAAGTTCTGATGTGTCACTCAATGCAATATTTAGTTCACCAAAAAAACCTTTCTGTTCGTCAGTTCTCTTAATATCGTTAAAGAAGATGACTGGTTCTGCGAAAGGTCCAGCTGAATACCACCCTGGCGATGCATTATTAATCGAACCAGACACGGAAGTATCTGTAAGTGCATAATTCGCAGCATAAGTTATATCATTACCGACTGAGCCTGGATAATTAAACTGGTTTAATTCTGTAAGTGTAGTATCGCTCATGAAGTAACCAGCTGTCAGTGACATATTGTCATTGATATCTGCATTTATACGAATCTCATGACTTTCAACTTCAGTATTTGTATATGAGTCAACAAGCAAGTTTGGAGCACCGCAAGTCCCAGTAGGAACATTACCAGGTGCATACGTTGTATAAGTTACGTAATAATCACAAATGTAATATGGAAGATATTGACCGACGAAAAGATAGTCAGTGTAATCAACCATTTGATTGGTATCTCTATCGGTATATGCACCAGCGTAGACAACTTCTAAATCACCAATTGTACCTTCAAGAGTTAAGCTCATGTTATCAAATGAATCTTTTATTTCATCTTGGGTATATCTTTGAATTTCTAGATCACCTAAATTCGGATCTGCAAAGAAAACACCGTCAGACTCAATTGTTTGCTGTGCATAAACCAATGTAGCATTCAAATTATCACCAATTTCATGTGCTAGAGTAGATCTAAAACCTGAATACTCCACTCCATTTGCATTATCTTCTACAATTGCATTTGCTGGAAGAAGAGTTGCTCCAGATAAATCAGCTCCGGCTTGAAAACCAGCTCTTGCTGAACCAACAGCAAGGCCATTTTCTCTAATAAACGTACCTTCTCTAAAACGTGCTGATTGACTAGCATCAAGTTGACCAGCAACTTGATCAATATAACCGCCTCTTTCATCTCTATAAGCAACAAATCTCCATGCGGTATTATCCCCAAGAGGAACATTTGTCATTAGTTCAACTTTTGTTCCTGTATCACCTTCTGGCATGAATCTTTGTTCGATCTCAAAATTACTTTCAGTAACTCCTTGTTTAGGTTTGTTAGTAATCATCCTTACAACACCTGCTTGTGAACTCGCTCCAAAAAGTGTTCCTTGTGGTCCTGCAAGTACTTCAATTCGTGCAACGTCTGCTGCATAAACATCTAAGTTTCTTCCTGGTTGAGCCAATGGTTGCTCATCAAGGTAGAAAGATACGTTAGGTGCTAGGCCAGCAACACCTGCAGTTGTGAGGTTTGGGGTAGTCGATGCAAGGCCTCGAATGTATATTGTATTTTGACCAGGACCTGATCCTCCTGCGGTAACTCCTGGTAATTGCAAAAGATAGTCCTCAAAGGTATTGATTCCTACTTCTTCTAACGCTCCCTCTGTTAGTGTAGAAACAGACAAAGGAACATCTTGCAGGCTCTCCGATTTCTTTCTCGATGTTACAACAATTTCTTCAATGGTTGCTTGAGCACTTGTATCTTGAGCGCTTATATTAGGAGTAGTAAGAACCGCACTTACAGCTGCGACAGCTGCTACAGCAGATTTCGCTCTGTTATTAATCCTAAGTATATTTTGTTTCTTTTTGATAGCCTTTGATCTTCTTAAGGCCTTATTTTGTTTTCTTGTCATCCTTTATCCCCCCGATTAGATAAGGTAAATATCCATTAATTACTGATAAAGTGTAGTATATTTTACCTTAAATATATAGAACTCATTAAAATTAAGATTTCTATGTTTAAAAAAAATAAATTATTTCCGTATTAGTATTACGTAAATACTTGACAGTCATTGAAGATAATATAAATTATCCTTTAAAATGCGACTCCTCTCTAACAATGTCTTACAAAAGAATTCTTTTAACTAATCATGTTTAAAAGTATAGATTATAAGAGATTCTTCATTTCTTTTTTTCTTATCTCAACTTTTATAGGGATTACCCTAGTCAACCTTGATACTGCCAACAATCTTTTTAATAGCACGCAATCATTTATAGCTAACAACTTCGGATGGTTAATTGTCTTAAGTGCAAATGGTTTTCTAATTTTTTGTATATGGATGGCTATTAGTCAGTTCGGAGAAATTAGATTGGGTGGAGCTAACGCGAAACCAGAATTTAATTATATAAACTGGATCGCTATGCTATTTAGTGCTGGATTAGGTATTGGAGTAATATTTTTCTCTGTCGCAGAACCTGTTTCGCATCTCAGCTCATTGGCACTCTTTGAAGAAGGTGCTTCTTTCAATGAACGAGCTACTTTATCAATGAATCTAACATTTTTACATTGGGGGTTTCACGCTTGGGCTATATACGGTGTCGTAGGATTATGCTTTGCATATTTTGCATTTAATTTAGGAAGACCTTTCAGAGTCAGCTCATTCTTTAGACTGGAGAGTGCCTGGAGCCAAGTGATAGTTGATGTGTTTGCTATTCTCGCAACAGTCTTTGGTATAGCTACATCATTGGGCTTGGGAGCAAGTCAAATAAGTGCAGGGCTTGAACATCTTAATATTGCAAATAGTTTTTGGATACCAATGGAAACATTAAGTCCCGAAGCTTCCCCTGGAAAGTTTATAATTATTATCTTTATTACTATATTAGGGCTTATAAGTGTAGTTTTGGGTTTGAATGCCGGCATAAAAAGACTCTCGCAATTAAATATGATTTTGTGTGGTTGTTTTTTGATAACTATATTTTTATTTGGACCTACTGGATATATTCTGGATGGATTTGTAGAAAATGTTGGATCTTATATTCAAAATTTTATTAGTCTGTCAACCAATCTAAATGCCTATAGTAATTCTGACTGGCAAAATGGATGGACATTATTCTATTACTGTTGGTGGTTTGCATGGTCACCTTTTGTAGGTCTTTTTATAGCAAGAATTTCTTATGGAAGAACCATCAAGGAATTCATTCTTGGGGTTGTTTTTTTACCCTCATTGATTGTTTTCATATGGTTGAGTGTGTTTGGAAATGCAGCAATATATCAAGAATTTACGACAGCTGGATCACTAGCGAATGCCATCAATGAAGATATTTCAGTATCTCTTTTCATTTTTTTAGAACAGTATCCTGTGTCAACTCTTTTAATGGGTCTTTCTTTAATCAATATTCTTACATTTTTTGTGACTTCCTCTGATTCAGGTGCTCTGGTAACCGCTATGATGACCTCTTCAAATCAAAAAAATTCCCTGCAACATGATCCTGCAATAATGACTAGGGTTTTTTGGGCGCTAACACTTGGGATCATAGCTATTATTCTCTTGATGGGTGGAGGATTAGATGCACTTCAAACATCTGTTATTGTAACTGGCCTTCCTTTTGCGATGATTGCGTTTGTTGCTGCAAGAAATTTATATAAACAATTAAAGATTGATTCCAATAAAATTTAGTGGTGTGATGACGGATATTTTATATCTTCAATCCGGATATAATAAAAAAACGAAGAGTAGCTAATATGACGAAAAAATCCTCTAAATTCCCTACAAATGCAGAAGTAGTTATAGTCGGCGTAGGTGGCATAGTCGGATCGATGCTCGCATACTGGCTCACAGAACTCGGCCAAAAAAACATCGTAGGGTTGGAAAAATCTACTGTAATTCCTTCAGATATAGCATCCACAGCACACGCTTCGGACTTTGTTTACAGCACAACTCACGACAAACTAAGCAACTGGACGACCGCCTTTAGCCGAAATTTTTATGAAGACAATGGCTTCTTCCTGAAAAAAGGAGGTCTTGAAATCTGCCGTAAAGACGACGATGCATGTTGGGAGGAACTCAAGCGAAAGGTGGCATCAGGCAAAGCCTTTGGAACTAATGTCAGGCTAATTTCAGCCACCGAAGCCAAAGAAAAATTTCCTTTATTAGAAGAAGAATCAATACGCGGCGCAATGTGGGACCCAGATGCTGGTTTAGTAACACCCCGCTCACAGGATGTCGTTCGCTTTGCCGTAGAAAGCGCTAAAGAAAAAGGTGCTCTGACCACATACACTGACACACCAGCTGTGGGCTTTGAAATTGAGAATGGACGTGTTACTGGAGTAAAAACGGATAAAGGAACAATCAAAACTGACAAAGTTGTGATTGCATCAGGAATCTGGGGATCTTTAATGGGGGGGATGGCTGGCGGTCCAGTCCCACTGATGCCATTGGAACACCCTTTATTATTTTTTGGTCCACTCCCGGAAGCACAAGGCGCGGAGGATTTTCTCGTCTATCCACTGCTTCGCGATCAAGGTAATTCAGCTTACGTCAGGGATACAGGAAGACTTCATGGGGGGATGCTTGAATGGGGATTTTACGAGGATAAAGAACCTCGATTGGTTGACCCGGAAGACATTGGTAATCCTGAGAAAACGATGGGCTCTGACTCAATGAGATACCTGGATCTTGAAGAAATAGCAGAACCTCTAGAAAAAGCGTTAGAAACGACGCCTGTACTTAATGAGTTAGGTTGGGATGAAAGAAGTTCGTTCAATGGCTTACTATCCGTAACTTCTGACGGTGGCTCTTTAATCGGTGAAAGCCCTGAAGTTAGAGGCTTTTGGTTATGCGAAGCAGTCTGGGTTAAAGACGGTCCTGGTTGTGCAAGACTGTGTGCCGAACAGATGATCAATGGCAAAACACAGGTGGACATGCACTCTTTTGACATTGCCAGATTTTATCCCGCACAAAAAGAAAAAGCGTTTGTTAAAACACGAGCTTTTGAAAATGCGCAAACCATTTATACCCCTGCTGTTCACCCCAGAGAGCCCTATATTAGCCAAAGAGAACTATTCGTCAGTCCCTTTTATTCAAGGGAAAAAGAGCTTGGGGGCTATTTTGATAATGAAGTCGCCGGTTGGGAACGTGCCTTAGCCTATGAGAGCAATCGACAAAAACTTGATAATTATTTGCAGGAAGTCCCAGTTCGAGAAAACGAATGGGATCGACGCCATGTACCTTACGAGATTGCTAATGCAGAACATTTAGCCATGAGTGAATCGGCTGTCATGATTAATCTAACGCACTTCGCAATCATGGACATAAAGGGTTCAGATGCAGAACGCATGTTGGAGTATCTTTCCGTGGCAAAGATTGGCGACAACACTCCTGAAGGGCGAATTATCTATACTAATTTCCTGGACGAGGATGGTGGTGTCCATGCAGACCTGACCATCTCCCGCTTGGGCACAGATCGTTATCGGGTAGTAACTGGTGGTGCTGATGGCAACCGAGACTGGGTGAGCTTACGCAATTATCGAGATGATCAGGGGCTGGAAGCGGACATTAATATTAGGACCCACGATATGTCAACTTTAGGATTATGGGGACCTCGAGCAAAAGATGCCCTGGGCCATTTTATTGATCCCAGTGAAATCAGCATCGAGAATTTTCCCTTTGTTGGAGCAAAATACCTAACCCTCAATTTATCTGGCGGAAAAAAGATTGATGTCTGGGCAGCACGCATTTCTTATGTCGGAGAGAGCGGCTGGGAAATCTATTTGAACAATGATAGTGAAGAGGGCCTGGCGCTTTATGACTCTCTACTTGAGGTTGGAGTTGTGCCAGTTGGTATCGAAACTTATGCCAACAGTCGACGCCTAGAAAAGAGCTTTCGACTTCAAGGTGCAGATCTAGAGACCGAATACAATGCTTGTGAATCAGCTGTTCAAAGACCTAAGATCAAAGAAGCGAACTTCCATGGTAAAGCAGCGCACCTTGCTCATCGAGAAGAAGAGCCTAGCGCAATTCTATGCACCATGACACTGGATAACCTAGATGTTTCGGGTACTGGTTCGCGCTATCCGGTTGGTATCTCACCAATCATCGATCCTGATACAGGCGAAGTACCGATTGATAGTAAAGGCCGCCGGTCCTATAGCACCAGCATGTCGTACTGTCCATCAATCAAAAAACACGTAGTCATGGGTTACCTGCCTAAAAACATCGCTACACCAGGCAAGTCTCTGTCATTGGAGTACTTTAACGAAAACGGTGATGGCATATATCCCATGACCGTTCAGATAGTTGGCAAGGGATCTCTTTATGATCCTAATAATGAAAGGGTTCGTTCTTAACTGAAGCAAGATAAAATTATGTCAGAAAAAAAACGCAGAAGCCGATCTGGTGGAAGAAGAAAGAAAAGAGCCGCCAGAGAGCAAGGCACAAGAAAATATCGACCATATATTGAACGTAATATTCCGTATTTTGAAATTTTAAATGAGGAAGGACTGGCTTTAATAGAAAAGAATGCCGATATTCTACTTGAGGAAATTGGAGTTGAGTTCCGAGATTTCCCGAAAGCGCTAGATTTATTTAAGAACGCTGGTGCTGATATTGATGGTGAGTGCGTTCATTTCCCGCCAGGATTTTGTCGGGAAATCATTCAATCAAATGCACCAAGCGAATATACACAGCACGCAAGGAATCCAGCTAATAATGTTATTATTGGGGGGCGAAGAACAGTACTTGTTCCAGCTTATGGGTCACCATTTGTTAGGGATTTAGATAAAGGTCGGCGATACGCAACAATTGAAGATTTTAGAAATTTCGTAAAATTAGCATACATGAGCCCAAATCTTCACCACTCGGGTGGAACTATATGTGAG
>JAQWQE010000016.1 GCA_029244925.1 Gammaproteobacteria bacterium
CTGTTTCTTGGTTCGGATGCTTCGTTTGGTAGGGTTGTAAATATGAAAATAAATAAGAGGACAAGTTTTTTCATAAAGCAAGAGACATTCCAAGAATTGTTGCAAGGATGATCAATGCTCTTCTAATTGCAATAGACGATCTTATTATTGGTTCCTGGTCTTTTCCATCATTAATTCCAGGTCTCATATGAGGGAATAAAAGGTAATCAATCCAATAACCCAGAATAGCAGCAAGTGTTACTAAACTTGCTTTGTATATGATTACAGGCAGTTGTGCTGGGCTGATTAAAAAAACAGACACTAATAATAGAGCAGTGATGATGACGAAAAGACTTCTATTGATTGGGGATTGCATAATTATAACTTCCTATTTGTAATGATAATACTTTACTAAAATTATATTAAGATATGAAAATCATTATAAAAATATTCTATTTCATTTTTCTTAAATGATAGTATACAGAACATAAATTTATAAAAAGAGAAAGGTAGATGAATAAAGAACTCCTTCAAGAAATAATGAACTACGCGATAGAAATTACTAGTAATTTTGGTCTGAAACTATTGACAGCATTGATTGTGGTAATTGTTGGTAAGCAATTAGTGAAAATACTGCTCAAGGTTATTAAAGTAGCACTCGAGAAAGCTAATACTGAAGAGACCGTTAGAATCTTTGTAGCTAATTTACTAAATACTGTTTTTACAGTAATTATATTTGTCGCCGCTATCAATCAATTGGGAGTTGAAACTACCTCAATTATTGCTCTTTTAGGTGCGGCTGGTTTAGCGATTGGTTTGGCTTTGCAAGGCTCGTTAGCTAATTTTGCATCTGGAATTCTTATTGTTATTTTTAGACCTTATAAAGTGGGAGATTACATAGAAGCCGGCACTAATGCTGGCACCGTTAAAGACATACAAATTTTCTCCACCGTATTAAGAACACCAGATAATAAGACTATTGTTGTTCCTAATGGTTCGATAATGGATGGAAGTATTACTAATTATTCCGAACAACCCACACGACGAATAGATATTATTGCAAGTTGCAGTTATGAGGATGACTTGGATAAAGTTAAGCAAGTGCTGAAAACTATACTGGATAGTGAAGATCGAATATTAACCGAGCCTAAGCCTCAAATAGCAGTTTCTGAGTTGGCTGAAAGCAGCGTTAATTTTATTGTCCGACCTTGGGTAAATTCTTCGGATTATCTTCCTGTAATGTATTCTTTGTTGGAGCAAATAAAGAAGACATTTGATCAAGAAGGAATATCTATACCTTATCCACAGAGCGACATTCATATTCATGAAAAAAAGGCATAGCTCTTAAAGCTATGCCTTTTGATACTCTAGCCTTTACTTTAACTTAAGAAGCAGCTTTTACCCAAGTTTGAAATACTGGATCACTTGGAGCATCCAAGCCTGTTTCTTCTTTACAGCGTTTCTTAAGTTCAGCGATGTTTTCAAAACCTTTGTCAAACAATTTTGTTTTGCCTCTGGCTTTAGACATTTTTGCTCTTAATTTAGTTGTAGCGGCTTTACTGACAGTGTAATCAGGTTTTACAATCACACCATAATTACCTTTAGCACCATCTCTTGTTAACAATCCTGCTTCTACATCAAAAGCGACTCTTTCAGCTGGTCTTGTGAATGGATCTCCCCAACCGCCACCACCCCAGGTGACATGGTAAAGTGTGTCGCCTTCATGGACTTGTAAGCGATCGCATTTTGAAGGAAGAATTTCAGTATCACCATTTTTTCGCACTAATGTTTTAGTACTTCTAGCACCTGGATGTCCACCATTTACTCCCCATGGATAAGTGAGCCATCTGTCATCATGAATCGATACATTACCTGGCTCTAAAAACTTATAAGTGGTTGCTAAAGCATTGCCTCCACGATGGAATCCTGCTCCTCCTGAATCAGGAACGGTGTAGTATTCTTCTATAACTAAAGGAAAATAACTCTCAAGAAATTCATTCGGTACATTGGTAAAACTAGGCCACAGAGAATGACCATCAGGACCATCGCCCATTGGCTTCCCAGGAACACCACCAAATCCAATCATATAGAGTTGATACCATTCACCGTGTTTGTCGTAGCCTGAATACATTAAATGCGGACTGTCTGAAAATCCTGCCGCACAGAGGAAGTCTGGAGCTCCCTGTCCTAATAAGCCACCAAGTACATCAAATATTCTTCCTAATGCATGAGTCCTGCATGAAAGAGCTGCGGGGTATTTTGGTTTTAATATGCTGCCATCTGGGATTCTTACTTCCATCAGGTCATAAAAACCATCATTAAACATGATTGCAGGATCAAACACCATAATCATATAAACACCACAAAACATTTTAAACATCTCTTCATTTAAGAAGAAATTAATTGAACTAGTTGACTGTGGGTCAGTTCCTTCGAAATCAAAGATAACTTTGTCACCTTTTCTCCACATAGCACATTTAATTTTATAAGGACCCATTTCCAAGCCATCATCACAAATGTAGTCTTCAAAGTATTGTTTTTGAGTTGGCACTGTTGTTTTAATCAGCTTAGCCATCGCTTTTTTGTTACGATCTAGAAGTTCTTCTAATGCAGAATAATAAACATTGTCGCCAAACCTTTCTGCCGCTTCGATCACTCTTTTTTCTGCTGTTCTAATTGACGCTACAATGGCATTAAAATCACTTCTATTCCACTGAGGTAGTCGGCAGTTATGCAATATGAGTTCAAGGATATCTTCCTGAAGCACATCTTTTTTGTAAATTTTTGTTGGGGGTATTCTAATGCCTTCTTCAAAAATCTCTGTAGCATCTGTCGGTAAACTTCCAGGGACTTTGCCACCCACATCTGTCATATGACCAAACATCGCTGCATAACTGATCAGTCTTCCATCTTTAAAAAAGGGTCTAAGAAGAAGCCAATCATTATTATGACTGACTGCACCATTACAAGAATAAGGATCACTGGTAAGGAACATATCACCTTCTTCAATAGTCCCTTCAAAAGCTTCTTTAAAGCCATGAATAAAACTACCAAATTGACCCACAACCATCTTGCCTTCAAGATTGGCAATCATTGGAAACTCATCACCCTGTTCTCTTATTCCTGGGGACATGGCAGTTCTGAATAACACTGCATCCATTTCCCATCTTGCTGAGAACATTGCATTTTCTATTACATCAAGCGTAATAGGATCAAGTTTAACTTTCTTGAATGGTTTATTGTTTGTTTGAATTAATTTTGCTGTCATTTCTTACTCCCTTAAGCGTCTGGGTTAATTAGAATGTTGCCGAATTTATCAACTTTGCCGTTATGGCCTGATAAAATTAGTGTCGTTGAATCCATTTCAGTCACAATGGCTGGACCTTGGACAACATTGCCTTGTTTCAATAGTGAACGTCTGTATATCTTAGCTATTTGTTTCTTTCCTTCCATAAAGACTTCAGCATTATCATCAATGATTGATTTTTTAGTAGGCTCTTTACTGCCTCTACCAACCGAAGGAGCTTTTATACTTAATGCTTTATCTTTCACTACAGCTCTAAGATTTACCAATTCTTTTTCAGCATCCAAGGAAAATGTAAAGAGTTGTTCATGCTGAACATCAAATTTATCTCCGATAGCACTAAGTCCTTTCTTTTTGAGATCTGATAACTCAAAGTCTACTGTGATAGTAAGACCTTGACCATGATATCTGATATCAACTTGAAAAGAGGTTGTTCTATTTTTCTTAGGAGAACCCTCTGCATCTAGTGTTTTAGAAGCTTTCTTTTCAAGATCAGTAAAGATTTTTACTACTTCTTGTTTATTGGTGTCTTTAAACTTTCTAATGAATGACATAGACGACTCATCTTGAATGTTCGTTGTTACATCGCCATAAGCACATAATACTCCTGGACCGGGCGGTATGATTACAGGCCAAGAATTAACAAGTTTACCAAGAGCATTGGCATGCAATGGACCAGCTCCTCCAAAACCAATTAGGGCAAACTCCCTCGGATCGTATCCTTTCTCCACAGAAACCAATCGAAGTGCACCGTACATAGTTTCATTTACAATATCGATGATACCTTCCGCTGCTTTATTGACGGATAAACCTAATGCTTTGGCCACTGGTTTTACTGAGTCTTGAGCTAGATCTTTCCTTATCTTCCAATCAGAGTCTCCACCTAATTCAACTCCTGATGGCATATAACCCAAGACCACATTGGCATCAGTTACTGTGGGTTCAGTGCCTCCTTTATTGTAAGCTGCTGGACCAGGTTCTGCTCCTGCACTTTGAGGACCTACTCTTAATGCACCGGTTAGTTCTGGTACATGAGCAATAGAACCACCACCTGCACCTACTGTTCTTACATCAACAGAGGACGCACGAACAGTTACATCTCCGACCGATGTTTCTCTGCTTTGTTCGGCAACTCCATCTTTGACCAGTGATACATCAGTGGATGTTCCACCCATATCAAAAGTTAGAAGGTTTTCATAACCTGCTTGTTTAGCAATCCAGATAGCACCAGATACACCACCTGCAGGTCCACTCATTAGTAGGTTTACAGGTGAGTCTGAAGATGCTTTTGCAGATGCTAATCCACCGTCTGATCTTAGAATTTGTAGCTTGATGTCTTTTCTCATTTTCTTCAGACCATTTTGAAGATTCTTAACATACTCAGCCACCCTTGGCCTAACATATGAGTTAGCCACAGTTGTTATCGTTCTTTCATATTCTTGCATTTCTGGAACAACTTCTGAGGAAAGAGAAACAGGAACATTAGGCAATAATTTCTTCTTCCTTATTTGAGCCCTAATTTCTTTTTCATGTTTGTCATTTACAAAAGAATTTATTAATGAAACGGTTATGGCTTCAATTACTTTTTTGGATAGCTCTTTAATATCTTTGGTAAGTTGCCCTACTTTCAGGTTTGAAATAATCTCACCTTTTGATGACATTCTCTCATCAGCTTCAATAGTTAGAGCCAATGGTGCTAAAGGATCACTTTTATTATAGATAACCCATCCACCCAATCCACCTGGTACAAAAGATCTAGCGATTTGAAGAACCTGGCGATAACCTTTGGTTGTTATCAGTCCTACTTTAGCACCTGTACCAGTTAGAATAGTATTTGTTGCGACAGTCGTACCATGCATGACTGAGGTAATCTCACTAGGCTCAATACTTGCCTTCTCGCAAACCTTGTTAATACCGTTGAAAACACCTCTTGAAGAATCATCGGGTGTACTGGGGACTTTTGCTGTATGAAGCGCCCCTGTTTTTTCGTTGACTAAAAGAAGGTCAGTGAATGTTCCTCCTACATCAACACCTAATCGATAGCTCATTTTCTCTCCTAAATTTTACTTGTTCGTTCTAAGGAATATTTTATCTTATATTTACTATTCTTAAATCTAACTGAACTAGATTTAACACTTATCTTTAAGTTCAGATGGATAATAATACTTTTATTGAAAATTTATTTCAGCATTTTCTGGAAAAATTCCTGCTTTAGGAACCATGGCTGGAACCGAATGCTCTAATTTCTCTTCCAACCATTCTGAGTTGCTGACAATTTTCTTTAAGTTTACACCCGTTTCAATCCCTGATCTATCCAGCAGGTAAAGTAAGTCATCCATAGGAATATTACCGGTAGCTTTGGGTGCAAAGGGGCAACCACCAATGCCTCCTGTGGAGGCATCAATAATAGTGACTCCCGCTTCAATAGCAGCAGCAGCATTAGCTAGACCTGTATTCCTAGTGTTATGTAGATGTGTTCTAAGCGGAATATTAGGCGCTAATTCTTTAATAAGCGAAAAGGTCTTCTTAACCTGATTGGGAACAGCAACCCCAACTGAATCAGCTAATCCTAAAATATTGGGTTCACCTTCAAGGACTTTTTCAGCAATGGAAGCAATGAGTTCAGGATCAACTTCACCTTCGTAAGGGCAACCAAAGGAACAGGCGATAATTACATTGGTTCTAATGCCTGCTGATTTTGCATCGGATGCTATTCTAAGCCAATTATCGATAGATTCTTGTGTGACTACATTTTGATTTTTCATATTATAGGTATCAGTACTGACTATCACCATCCCCACTTCATCAATGCCACAATCTCGAGCTCTTTCGAAACCTCGTTGATTCATAATTAATCCAATATAAGAAACATCATCACGGTCAGGAAGGCTTTCTACTAACTTTTCAGCATCAGCCATTTGTGGTACTTTTTTTGGATGCACAAAGCTGGTTACTTCAATTTGTTTAATCCCAGCATCCATTGTTTTAATTATAAAATCTCTTTTAACATCTGTTGGAAGTATTTTTGGCTCGCTTTGCAATCCATCTCTTGGTCCTACTTCAAGTAGTGAAACTTTACTCACAAAATATCTCCTTTATAAGATTTAATATTTGATATGCAAGTGTATACAAATATTATGATATTCTCTATTTTTTAGATACGAGGTTTAAGATGGATATTGGAAGAATATCAGCAATCACTATTGGTGCATCTGATCTTGATATTATGGAGCAAACTTACTCTAAATATTTGGGATATCGTTCCATAAAGACAGGGTTTATAACTCATGATGAGGCTCATAACTGGGGAGCTGAAAAATTAGTTGATGCTCCTTATCTAATTATGCAGCCTGAAAAATCAGATGACTTTTCGTTTCGTTTCGTTTTGCAACCCAATCAATCTAATTATATTCCTTTTAAATCTTATGGCTGGAATGCTGCTGAGGTGATTGTAGAGAATGTGGATGAATTGGAAGAAATTATACAAGAGTCTCCATTTGAGATTATCGGTCCGCCAGCAGACCTATCATTCACAAGTGATATAAGGGCAATGCAAATTATAGGCCCAGCTCAGGAAATACTTTATCTAACTCAATTTAAAAGAAAAATTGAAGCATTTGATAGCCCCACTCCCAGATGCAGTGTTGATCAAACATTCATTGTAATTTTGGCAGGTAAGTCCATCGATTCCATGCAGTATTATTATTCAAATTTATTTAACTTAGAAAAAGCACCAATTATGGAATCTAGGATTCGTTCGATATCAAAGGCTTTTAATTTACCTGAAAGTACAAAATACAATGCTGTTGCAATTGCAATCAGGGATCAATGCTTAATTGAATTGGATGAAATGCCAAAAGAAGCATCGGAAAGATCTGTTTCGCAAGGTTACTTATCGCCAGGCATATCGATAGTTTCATTTAAGTTGTATGACCGAAATAAAATGATCAATGGTTATGAATCTCACTTGCCTAATTTAGAACAATCCAAATGTGTGATTGAACGCGGATTGAATAATGAGCTAATAGAACTGATTTACTAATAAAATTAGAATAATTAAAGTTTAAGATTTAGCAGTTTATTTACATTAGCTTGTACAATTTGATTCATTCTGTTGTAGAATTTACTTACTTAATTATATACGGGGAAATACATAATGAAGCAGAATATAAAACTATCCATATTTTCATTGATTGCAGCGTCACTAATACTAACATTAGATGTCTATGCTCAAAATGAAGGCGGCCTAGAAGAGATTGTGGTTACAGCTCAAAAAAGATCTGAATCTTTGCAAGAAGTACCCATTTCTATCCAGGTTTTTTCATCCGATGATATCGAACGTCTTGCAGTTACAAATACAATCGACTTAGTGAGAAATGTACCGGGTATGGTTGGTGTTACTAATGTGGGTCTACCACAAGCAGCAGCATATTTCATAAGAGGTATAGGACAACATTGATAAAAACAACAATACGGCTGATGCCAAATTTATCAAGTTTGCCGAAAATTTGCTTACA
>JAQWQE010000019.1 GCA_029244925.1 Gammaproteobacteria bacterium
CTGATTGTTTATTGTTGCAGTAAAAGAGGTCTTATTAAATTTAATTATTTCCTTGTAGTATATTTGTTTTGAGATGTATTCAACAAATGATTTGTTAATGATTTTTTGATCTAATTCTAAATTCATTATAGATAGGTGGGCTAGAGATTCATTTACTATAGGATTTTCTTCGATTATTTCTTCTATTGCAGATGTAACTTTATCTTCTTCATTGGTGTCTTTTGATAGTTTAAATAATTTTGGTAATAGTAAAAGATGCCCAAGGCTTGATACCTTGGCAAGCTCTTTGTAATGTTCAATACTAGTAATTAAATTTTTATTATTGACTTCAATTATTGTCTGAAGAAAATGTGCTCTAATGGAATGATTGTTTTGAGATTTTGCTTTATTAATATAATCGACAGATAATTCTTGGTTATCAAGCTTTAGATGATCATCCGCTATTTGACATAAGTAATGTGTAATCATTGTTTTCGATTCATTTAGTGAATCAATTTTAATCAATTCTTCGAGAGAAATAAGAGCATTATCCCACTCAGATGTGTATTCATATATCTTAATAAGTTTTTTTAAAGAAGCTATTTCGTGAGACTTTACTGTTTTTAACTTTAGAAATATATTTTCTGATTTATCATAAATACCAGCTGCATAGTAATCTTCAGCTAGCTCTTCTAAGGTTTGATAATAATGATACTCATTCAATTGATCTTTTTTTAATATCATTTCATGAAGTTTTATAGCTTTATCAATATTACCTTGTCTTCTGAATAAGACTCCTAAAGCTAGATGAGTCTCAATGGTATCATCGTCTATATTTATGATATTAGAGAAAAGGTTTATAGCTTTATCTGATTTTTCATCCAGTAAATATTTGAGTCCAATTAAATAATCTGGGCTAATTACATTGTCATCATCTTTATCAATAAATTTAATGTATATATAGCTGACAAGCCCAAATAGAATAAAAATGGCTGATAGATAGATTGTATTTTCTGATGGCATTGATTGCTATAACCAAAAAATATTATTTACCTTCATTTACTTTTTGTTTTAGTTTTTTACCAGGTTTAAAGTGCGGAACATAGCGCTCTGCTATTTCAACAGCCTCACCTGATTTAGGATTTCTACCAATTCTTGATTTTCTATAGCGTAGTGCAAAACTACCAAAACCTCTTATTTCTATCCTTTTACCTGATGCCAGTGATTCTAGCATTGAATTGATAATAGTTTTAATTGCTAAATCTATGTCACGTTGTGGTAACTGATCTTGATCTTTAGATATTAATTCAATTAAATCTTTTTTATTAATGTTCATTTATTAATTACATAAAAAATAAGTAAAAAAAGGAACTATATTAAATAATTAATCTTTTTTAAATTTTGATTTTAATAGTTCCCCTAAACTTGTTTTCGAAATAGATTTTTTTTCATCTGCTTTATAAGAATCAATAGCTTCTCTTTCTTCTTTCTCTTCTTTTGCTTTTATGGAAAGCTTTAAAGTTCTACTTTTTCTATCCGATCCTATAATTTTAGCTTCTATTTCATCATTTTGTTTGAAGATAGTTCTCATGTCTTCAACTTTATCTCTAGATACTTCAGAAATATTAAGAATTCCTTTTATTTCTTTATTTATCAGGATTACAGCATTTCTTTCATCTACTTCGCTAACAATTCCTTTTATGATTGATCCTCTAGGATTGGATTGATTAAATTCTAAAAACACATCTGTATTAAGTTGTTTAATACCTAGTGAAATTCTTTGTCTGTTAGCCTCAATTGAAAGAATTGATGTTTCTATTTCATCAGACTTTTTGAATTGTGATAGGTCAATATTGTCTTCATCATTCCATGAAATATCTGATATATGTATTAATCCATCTATTTCCCCATCAAGTTCAACGAATATTCCAAAATCAGTAATGGATTTAATTTTACCTATTATTTTGTCTCCTATGGAGTTATTTTCTGCAAAACTTTGCCATGGATTATCTTTGCATTGTTTTATTCCTAATGAAACTCTTCTTTTTTCATTATCAATATCAAGAATCATTACAGTTACTTGATCACCAATATTTGCAATTTTATATGGGTTTGGATTGCTATTTGTCCAATTAATCTCAGAAACATGCACTAATCCTTCGATGCCTTCTTCTATTTCTACAAATAAACCGTAGTCGGTTATATTAGAGATCATGCAATCTATTTTATTTCCAATTTGATGCTTGCTTATAATCTTCTTCCATGGATCTTCATCAAGTTGTTTTAGCCCTAAAGACACTCTGAATTTTTCTCTATCTATAGATATTATTTTAACTTTAACTTTATCCGCCATAGATAGTATTTCAGATGGATGTTTGATTTTTTTCCAAGCTATATCTGTAATATGAAGCAATCCATCCAATCCACCCAAATCAATAAATGCACCATAATCTGTTAAATTCTTTACTATTCCTTCAATTATTTGTCCTTCTGTTAGTTTTGAAATAATTTCTGATTTATTTTCAAGAGTGTCTCCTTGCAATGCACCTTTTCTAGAAACCACAATATTATTGGTTTTTCTTTCAGCTTTAATAATTTTAAATTCAGAGACTGTTCCTTCTAGATACTGTGTGTCTCTCACTGGTCTTATATCTACAAGTGAGCCAGGCAGAAATGCATTAATTTGATCAATTAGTACAGTGAATCCTCCTTTAACTCTGGTTTGAATATAGCCCTCTATAATTTCATTTTCATTCATTGCATTGATGATGTTTGCCCAGGTGGTTTCATTTTTTGCTTTTTGCCTGGATAGTCTTGTAGTCCCATCACCATTTTCAATTTCTTCAATGACAACTTCAACGTTATCACCTACTTGAATTTCTATTTCACCACCTGGATTTTTAAATTGGTTAAGACCGACAAATGATTCTGATTTTAGTCCGGCATTAAGTACTGCATGATCATCTGTTATCTCAATTACAGATGCTTCTATTAGTTGTCCCTTTTTTATAGTTTTACTATATTCGCTATTCTCAAATAAGCTTTCAAAATTTTCATTCATTTTTAATTATTTATATATTTTAATGTTTTATCAAATACTTCATTAATTGTTAATTTATCTGTATCTATTATATATGCATCACTAGGTATAACTAATGGAGATATCTTTCTAGATACGTCTCTACTATCTCTATTGTCTAACTCTTCAATTAGATGCGGAAGGCTAACATTAATTCCCTTTTGCTTCAACTGCTTATGTCTTCGTTGAGCTTTAATTTCATTTGAAGCTGTTAGGAATATTTTTTTTTGAGAATTTCTAAATATAACACTTCCCATATCTCTGCCTTCAGCAATTAGGCCAGGTTCTTTGCAAAAGGATCTTTGTATGTCTATCAAGGACTTTCTCACATCAATATTTGATGAAATTATTGATGCTCGTGTAGCACATTCCTCATTATTAATTTCTGCAGTGATATCTTGATCATTACAGATAATTTTAAATTCCTTATTATCGGTTATGAATCTAATATTTAGAGTAGAGGTAAGGGATATTATTTCTTTAATATTATCAGTGTTAATGTTCTCAAGTTCTGATAAGTATGCAACTGCTCTGTATATTGATCCGCTGTTTAAATAATTAAGGCTTAAGTAATTTGCTAGCGATAATGCAAGAGTGCCCTTACCTACTCCACTGGGTCCATCTATAGTGATTATTTGTAAATTCATAATTCTTTTTTGATGATGTTCATTCCAATTGAATTCATAAGAGTAATAAATGATGGAAAAGAAGTATTGATATTTTCACAGTTTTCTACTTCTATTTTTTCTTTTGCAATCGATGATGCAACTAATGCAGTCATAGCTATTCGATGATCTCCGAAAGAATTAATTATACCACCACTGATATTTCCACCTTTTATTTCTAATCCATCTTGATACTCATTAACCTCTATAGATAGATTTTTCAGTAGATCTACCATTGATTTGATTCTATCAGACTCCTTAAAGCGTAATTCTTCGGCGTTTCTTATTATGGTTTCGTCAGAAGCCATTGCCGCAGCTAAAAATATTAATGGAAGTTCATCAATTGCCAATGAGATAAGTTTATTAGGAACTTTTATGCCCATTAGTTTAGAGGAAGAAACAATTACATCCCCGGTTGCTTCATAATTTTTATTAGTAATATCTACTTGAATATCAGCTCCCATAAGTCGGAGAATATTTATCAATCCTGTTCTAGTTGGGTTTAACCCTACATTTTTAATTATTATTCTAGAATCTTCTGATAATAATGCTGCAACAATAAAAAAAGATGCAGATGAAAAATCACCAGGCACTTTAATTATCTTTGGGCTTTCAAGTATTCCAGGATTAACTTCAATACTATTTTTGCTTGTAGATATTGGATAATTAAAGAGTTTCAACATGTTTTCAGTATGATCTCTAGTTGTTGTATCTGTGTGCAGAATAGTCTTATTTCTACAAAATAATGAAGCTAGAATTATTGCAGATTTTATTTGAGCGCTTGGTATATCAAGCCTGTAGTCAATGCCATGAAATTTACCTAGGGGTGGCAAAATTTTCACCGGTGCTTTTCCATTATTGGTTGATATATTGGCGCCCATTAGTCTTAGAGGAGAAGCAACTCTCTCCATTGGTCTTTTAAGTAATGAATGATCACCTGTTAATGTAGTGGTAAAAGTTTGCGATGATAATATCCCCATGAATAATCTTAAGGATGTACCAGAATTACCAAAATCCAATACACTCTTTGGTTCTGATATTCCATCTATACCAAGACCATGAATATCTATAAATTGATTATTAGTAATGATATTTGATCCAAGTGATTGGCTCACATCAATCGTACGCTTAACGTCTTCAGATTCTAATAAGTTGTATATTTTCGTCCGACCTTTGCACAGCATAGAAAATATTATAGCTCTGTGAGATATTGACTTATCACCCGGTACAATGACTGTTCCTGATATTGTTTTGGTGGGATTAGCAATTAAAGTTAAGTTACTCATTCAGGAAATGTCTAATGTATTAATTATGTGATTTATAGGAGCCTAGAAGTTTTATTTCATTATCACTTTGCTGAATAGTATTGAGTGTCTTTTTTATTGCCTCATCTTCATAATTGCCTTCAAAGTCTATATAAAAAGAATACTTCCAGTTTTTTGTCTTAACGGGTCTTGATTCTATTCTTGTTAAATTTATATTGTTATCAGAGAAAGGTTTAAGCAAGCTATATAGCGACCCTGATTTGCTTTCTGCTTGAGGAATTATAACGATAGAAGTTTTAGACTTAGATGTAACACTCTCCATTGATCTTGATAGAATTAAGAATCTAGTTTCATTATTTCTGAAGTCTTGAATATTGGTTTGAATAATATTCAGATTATAATAACTGGAAAGTATATTTGGGCCTATGCATGCATCAGTGCTAGATTTTACTTTGATGGCGCCTTCGGAGTTACTTAAAACAGGTATTAAATTAGATTTTGGTATATTGTCATTAATCCATTTTCTGCATTGAGCAAACGATTGTGGATGTGAATAAACATTAATAATTTCATTACTCTGTATATTTTTTGCAAGTAAGCATTGATTAATAGGGATTTTAATTTCACCAATTACATAAATATCTCTTTCCAGCAGTTGATCAAGAGTATTATTTACAGCTCCTTCAATAGAATTTTCTACAGGTACAACACCATAAGTAGACTCTTGATCAATTACTGATTGAAAAACGTCTTCAATGGATGGTTTGGGTATTTTAACAGCCTCATTATTAAAGTAAGTTGATAATGCTATTTCTGTAAATGTACCTTTGGGTCCTAGATAAGCTATAGTCATTCTGATTAGCCGATACTATTAATTTTAATTACACCTTCAATCTTTGATATGGCATCAATTATATGATTTTCAGGAGGCTTATCTATAACCAGTATTGTGTATCCTATTTGATCTAGGTTCTTATGAGAAAGATCATTGATATTAATGCCAGATTTACCAAGACATGTTGTAAATTGACCTACGATATTTGGTACATTTTTGTTAGTGATGCACAGTCTATTTTCACCATTATTCGGAATATATACATTGGGGAAGTTTACAGAATTAACCGTATTACCATCTTCTAGAAATGATTTGATACTTTCAGCTACCATGATTGAACATTTAATTTCCGCTTCATTTGTTGAGGCGCCTAAATGTGGCATATTAATGACTTTAGGATTATTAATTAGTTCCTTAGAAGGAAAATCTGTTACGTAATTTTTTAACTTATTGTTATCTAGAGCTTTAAGGACAGCCTCTGTATTCACAATTCCTTCTCTAGAAAGATTAATTATTACACACTCATTATTCAAGTGTGAAATTTCCTCGATGTCTATAAAGTTTTTAGTACTTTTTGTCATTGGAATATGGAGAGTAATGATGTCTACCGATTTTAAAAGGTCTTTAATTGATTCCGCTTTTTCAATTCCAGGTTTGAGTTCCCAGGCATTTTCAACAGTCATCATAGGATCAAATCCAATAACATTCATGCCTAAATCTAGACACGTATTCGCTACTTTTACGCCTATTGCCCCTAATCCTATTATTCCTATAGTCTTATTAGGAAGTTCATACCCCACATATTGTTTTTTTCCCTTTTCAATATCTAGTTTCAAACTCTTTGAGTTCTCAATGCCATCAACATAGTTCATTGCTTGGTTAATATTTCTTGCAGCTATCAATATGGATGCAATAACGAGTTCTTTTACTGCGTTTGCATTTGCTCCAGGGGCATTAAAAACTGGTATTGCATGATTTGCCATTGTTTCTATAGGTATATTATTAACCCCTGATCCTGCTCTTCCTATGCACTTTAGTGAGTTTGGTATACTCATCTCATGCATATCATAGGATCTTAAAATGATTGCATCAGGATTATCAACAGAAGTGCCAATATGATATTTTTCACTAGAAAAAGTCTTTACTCCTTCTTGTGAAATATTATTTAGTTGCAATACTTTAAACATTATTTAAATTTCTACTTTGGAAAAAATCCATAAAATCAATTAGTTTTTTTACACCCTCAATTGGCATTGCATTGTACATACTTGCTCTCATACCACCAACTGTTCTATGTCCTTTTAAGTTTTTCAGACCTTCTTTAGAGGCTTCAGAAAGAAAATTTTCAGTAAGACTATCATTTTCTATGATGAATGGGATATTCATCCATGATCTATATTGTTTATCTACAGGATTTGAATAGATAGTTGAATTATCAATGTATTCATATAGTTGTTTCGCTTTTTCTTTATTTATTTCCCCGATAGTTTTTAATCCGCCTTGATCAAGTATCCACTTAAAAACTAGACCGGCCACATACCATGCAAAAACAGGAGATGTATTAAGCATAGATTTTTCTTTTGCATGTGATTCATATCGTAATATTGGAGGTAGGTTTTTTGCTTTATTTTCAATAAGATCATTTTTAGCTATGACAATTGTTAATCCAGCAATTCCTAAATTCTTTTGTGCTCCGGCAAATATTAAATCATAGTCATTAACATTGATTGGTCTAGAACAAATTGTAGAAGACATGTCATTAATTATAGGTACATTTACTGCTGGAGTTTCATGTATCTCTAAACCATGAATGGTTTCATTAGAAGCATAGTAGAAATATTCAGCATCATTATTTAGAGACCAGCTAGTGGTATCACTTAAAGACGTGTAATTATTATCTTTAGAGTCAGATACAATGTTTACATTAGTATGATAATTTCCATAATTGGCTGCTTTGGCTGACCAAGCACCGGTTACTAAATAATCTGCAGATGCTTCATAGGATAGATTTTGAGGCAGCATTGTAAACTGATGAGTGGCGCCCCCTTGTAAAAATAATACAGAATAGTCTGAATTTATATTAAGTAAGTTTCTAATATTTTCTTCAGATTCATCAGCATATTTCTTAAATGCAGAACTTCTATGGCTGATTTCTAAAACAGACATGCCTTGATCAAAGTTATTAATTTCTGATTTTATAGTATCAATAACACCTTCAGGGAGTGCTGAAGGTCCAGCACTAAAGTTGTATATATTGTTAGGCATTTATTTATTCTTCTTCATTTTGATCACTGATAATTCTTTCCATACCAAGCAGTTTATTATCATCTGATAAGCGAATAAGAGTTACGCCCTGAGTATTCCTTCCAATTAAAGATATGCTATTGATTTTTGTCCTTATAAGATTACCAGTTGAACTGATAAACATAACTTCATCGTGTTCTTCTACTTGATTGGCACCAATTAGTTTTCCATTTCTTTTCGAGGTTTGAATGGCGATAACACCTTTTCCTCCTCTTTTTTGTATGGAGAATTCTGAGGTCTTGGTTTGTTTTCCATATCCGTTTTCTGTAGCTGTAAGTATATTACCCTCTTCAAGAACTAGCAGTGATATTACTTTTTGACCTTTTTCAATTTTCATTCCTCTAACGCCTTGAGATACTCTTCCCATGGGTCGTGCATCTTTTTCTGAAAAACGAATTGATTTACCTGAGTCAGCAAAAAGCATTATGTCTTTACTACCATCTGTAATTTCAACATTAACAACTTTATCTTGATCTTTGAGTTTTATAGCTTTGATTCCATTTTTCATTGGCCTAGAGTAGGCAGACAGGCTTGTTTTCTTTATGGTTCCCGATTCAGTAGCCATAAACACAAAGCTATTGTCATTGAATTCTTTTACAGGTAGAACCGCTTGAATTCTTTCATCTTGTTCCAAAGGTAAAAGATTAACTATGGGTCTACCTTTAGCATTTCGTCCACCTTTTGGAAGTCGATAAACTTTAATCCAATAAACTTTCCCATAGCTAGAAAAACAAAGTAGCGTATCGTGAGTATTTGCAACAAAAAGCTTAGAAATAAAATCTTCTTCCTTAAATGAGGTAGCTCTTTTGCCAGTTCCCCCTCTATTTTGTGCTTGATAAACATCTAATTGTTGAGTTTTTGCATACCCTTCTCTGGATAATGTAACTATTAAGTCTTCTTCTGGTATGAGATCTTCATCAGTCAGATCTGAATAAAACTCTACAACTTCTGTTTTTCTTTCATCTCCATATTTTTCTTTTGATTCTATGAGTTCATTTTTGATTACATTTCTAAGCGTGTCAGGGTCTGAAAGTATTTTTGAAAACCTTTTAATGTCTTCTAACAGTTCGGTGTATTCGTTGTATATATTGTCTTGCTCTAATCCTGTTAGACGATTCAATTTGAGGTCTAAAATTGCTTTAGCCTGATTTGTAGACAACCTGTATCCACTTTTTTCAATTCCAAATTTTTCATTTGCATTTAAAGTTTTAGGTATTGTTGAAACATTTCCTGCTTTTTTAATCATCTCTCTAACTTTTCCAATTTTCCATAGTTTAGAGATCAATGCTTTTTGAGCATCTGCTGGAGTTTTAGATTTTTTAATGACTGAAATCATTTGATCAATATTGGTAAGTGCAATGGTCTGTCCTTCTAATATATGTGCTCGATTGATTGATTTTTTAAGATTGTAAATTGTTCTTCTGGTTACAACATCCCTCCTATGTCCTAAAAAAGAATCGAGGATGTCTTTGAGATTCATCAATTTTGGTTGTCCATTAGTTAAGGCAACCATATTTATTGAGAATGTATTCTCAAGAAGTGTTTGTTTGTAGAGGTTATTCAATAAGACATCTGTAACTTGTCCCCTCTTGAGTTCAATTGCAATTCTCATTCCATCTTTATCAGATTCGTCTCTTAGCTCTGATATGCCTTCTATTTTTTTATTCCTGACTAGCTCTGCAATTTTTTCAATTAATTTAGCTTTGTTAACTTGATAAGGTAATTCAGTTACGATAATGGCTTCTCTATCCGTACCTTTGATTTCTTCAATTTTAGTTTTAGCTCTAATGTGTACCCTACCTCGTCCAGTTTCATAGGCAGTTTTGATACCATCTATGCCATGTATAGTTGCTGCAGTTGGAAAGTCAGGAGCTGGAATTTCTTTGATTAGCTGATCAATAGTTGTTTCAGGGTTTTCAAGTAATAAAAGTGTTGCATTTATTACTTCAGTTAAATTATGTGGAGGTATATTAGTGGCCATTCCTACTGCTATTCCTGCTGAGCCATTTATTAGAAGGTTTGGAATTCTTGCAGGTAAAACTGCCGGTTCACTTTCTGATTCATCGTAATTTGGTATGAAATCAACAGTTTCTTTATCTAAGTCAGAAAGCATTTCTTGAGTAATCTTTTGCATTCTTATTTCGGTGTATCTCATTGCTGCTGCTCTGTCGCCATCGACCGAGCCAAAATTACCTTGACCGTCTACAAGCGTATATCGCAAAGAAAAATCTTGAGCCATTCTGACAATAGTTTCATAGACTGCACTGTCACCATGAGGATGATATTTACCAATGACATCACCTACGATACGAGCTGACTTTTTATATGGCTTGGTGTGGTCATTACCTAACACTTTCATAGCATACAATACCCTTCTATGAACTGGTTTAAGTCCGTCTCTTACATCAGGAAGTGCTCTACCAACAATTACGCTCATGGCATAATCGAGATAAGATTTTCTCATTTCATCTTCTAGTTTAATTTGAGATATCTTATCGTTCATTTGTATTTTATTTGGTAGGAAAGATTTAATTATCAATTAGTAATCTATTTAAATTTATAATGATTAATAATTGATAACATTTTATCATAATGTACTTAAATCAAGAACTAATATAGTTCTAAATATAGATAAATATGAAACTAAACAATAACAGTAATATAGATCCTCTTGAAATTGATAAATTCAATAAGCTGGCTGAAGATTGGTGGAACCCTAATGGCGATTTTGCACCACTGCACCAACTAAACCCATTACGTTTTGAATATATTAAAACCAATGCTGATCTTAAGGATAAAGTCTGTATTGATATTGGATGTGGTGGTGGGATTTTAACTGAATCAATAGCTAGTAAAGCAAACAGTGTTATAGGTATAGATTTAGCTTCCAAGGCTTTATCAGTCGCAAAGAGTCATCAAATTCTTAGTTCGTTAAGTAATATCGAATACCAAGAAGTATCTATTGAGGAACACGCAAGAAAATATCAAAACTATTATAATGTATTAACATGCATGGAGATGCTCGAGCATGTCCCCTTTCCTGAAAAAACAATTGAGGCGTGTTCTAGTGTAGTTAAGAAAGGCGGCCAGTTATTTTTTTCTACAATTAATCGAAATCCTAAATCTTTTTTAATGGCAATATTAGGAGCAGAATACATTCTCAAACTTCTACCAAAAGGAACTCATGAATATGATTGCTTTATAAAACCATCAGAATTAGAGAATTGGGCAAGAAAGTATAATCTCTATCTTGATGAGCTTATTGGCGTTCAATACAATCCATTAACTAAATCTTTTAGTCTAACTGGTGATGTGTCGGTGAACTATATGATGAAGTTTACTAAATTTTAAAAATCAAATATGAGTCAAAACAAACTTAAAACTATATTATTTGATTTGGATGGAACACTCGTTGATACAGCACCTGAAATGTATATGGCTCTTAATATTTTATTGGATGAGGAGAAAATTGATAAAAAACCATTCAAAGTTATAAGACCTCAAATTTCTAATGGTGTTAAAGGAATATTTAGTATTGCACTCAATGGCATGCCTGATACTGATAATAGAATGTTTAAAAGGTATTTAGATATTTATGAAAGTTTGTTGGGTACAAGTGCTCATTTATTTGATGGTATGATTGAAGTCTTACGATTAATTGAAGAAAAGAACTATGCTTGGGGTATTGTGACTAATAAATCAAAACGTTTCGCAATTCCATTGATAAAAAAACTAGATTTACTTGATCGAACTAATTGCTTAGTTTGTGGGGATACAACAGATTATTTAAAACCCAGTCCCGAACCAATATTGCATGCTTTAAGTATAATAAATAGTGATGACAATCATGTTGCATACTATGTTGGTGATTCTAAAAAGGACATTGATGCTGCTAAGTCTGCTGATATTCTATCGATAGCCTGTATGTATGGTTATATATCTAAACATGAGAACACTAAACTATGGAATGCCGATAGTTATGTGGGTTCACCCATGGAGATAATAGATGTTATCGGATAATTGTTTAGAGAACAAAGTGATTTTAGTTACAGGTGCTGGTGATGGCATTGGCAAGGCTGCGGCAATTAGTTATGCATCTCATGGTGCAAAAGTGATTCTATTAGGAAAAACTTTATTTAATTTAGAGAATACTTACGATGAAATCATAAAACAGGGTTACGAGGACCCCTCCATTTCTTTATTGGATTTATCTAAAGCAGATGGAAGCGATTACGATGATCTTAGGGATAACTTGGCAAACAATTACAAACATCTTGATGGGTTATTGCTCAATGCATCAATTTTAGGAGATAGAAGTCCAATAGAGGATTATGATATTTCCGTATGGGTACAGACATTGCACATTAATTTAACGGCACAGTTCATACTAGTTAAAACACTGTTACCCGTGCTGCATTTATCTAATAAAGCCTCAGTTATATTCACTTCTAGTGGAGTTGGAAAAATTGGTAAAGCTTTTTGGGGAGCTTATTCTGTGTCTAAATTTGGTATTGAAGGCCTTAGTCAAATTCTATCTAATGAACATAGTAATGATAAAAGCATAAGGTTTAATTGTATTAATCCTGGAGCTATTGATACAAAAATGAGGAAAGCTGCATATCCGTTAGAGAACCCAATGAATCTTCTAAAGCCACAGGATATTATGGAAAAGTATTTATGGTTGATGTCAGATGACAGTAGCGATGTCTTTGGTCAAAGCATAGATTGCCAATAATTATAATTCCGAGACTATCTTATATTGACCTTTCTTTAAATCAGTTGGAAGGATAATATCACCAAATCTTATTCTAATCAGTCTGCTAACTTTAATGCCATGATGTTCGAACATTCTTTTTATGAATCGATTCCTTCCCTCATCAACAGTAACTTTAAACCATTTTTTGTTATTGGCATCTTGAATTTGAGCAATGGTTTTAAATTTAGCCATGCCATCGGATAGATTAATTCCATTTATCATTGATTTTTCTATATCAGATTTATACTTACCATAGATTCTAACCATGTACTCTCTCTCATATCCATTCGATGGATGCATCCATTGATTAGCTATAGTCCCATCTGTTGTAAAAAGTAACAATCCAGAAGTATTGATGTCTAATCTTCCTATTGATATCCATCTGAGATTATTTAGCCTTGGCAATGCTGAAAAAGTAGTTTTTCTGCCTCCAGGATCGTTTTTAGAGCAGATTTCACCTTCAGGTTTATTGTATATTAAATGTTGATGATGAGTTTTTGATAAGTCATCTACAACAAGAGTGCTTTGCTGTATTTTAATTTTGTCACCAATTGATACTTTTTGACCTAGAATTGCTATTTTATTGTTAACAAATATTTTTTTAATCGATATTAGTTTTTCAATAGATCTTCTGGATCCAAAACCTTTTTCCGAAAGATATTTATGCAATCTTATGTTTTGACTATTGGTTTTGATCAAAACTTAATTAATTGATTCCGGAGGTATTGTTGTCTTTTTACTATCTGTTGTTTCATCTAATGCTAAATCTAAGTTCTTTGGTTCCTTGATCTGTGGTAATTCTGGTAATTGACTTAAAGATTCAAGTCCAAAGTAGTCTAGAAATTCTGGGGTTGTTGCAAACATTGCTGGTTTACCAGGGACTTCTCGATAACCTATTATTCTTACCCAATTTCTATCAGTGAGCGTTTTCATTATACTTGTACTGACTGTTACACCTCTGATGGATTCAATATCACCTCTTGTTACAGGTTGTCTATAAGTAATAATTGAAAGCGTTTCAAGCAGTGCTCTTGAATATCTAGGTATTCTTTCAGAAAAGATAATACTCAGATAATCTGTTAGTGTATTTTTTGCTTGAATTCTATAACCACTAGCAACATTGATAATTTCTATTTCTTTTAGTGAGTAATCATCTTTTAGTTCATCGATAGCATTAAGAATATCAGCTTTTGTAGTTTGATTATGCTTTGATAGGACTTTGTATAATTTATCAGCTGATATCGGTTCAAATGATGAAAGAAGAATTCCTTCAATAATGTTTTTAAGTGCTTTCTTATTCATTGATTTATTTTTTATTGCTGCTTAATAATGCTTTTATGTGAATTGTACCGTATGATTTTGCTTGTACAATTTCAATCAATGATTCTTTCATTAGCTCCAATATAGCTAGAAAAGTTACGACTAAGCCCATTTTTTCCTCTTCTAAATTGAATAATGAACTGAATTCTACAAACTCTTTATTTTTAAGTGTTTCTAGAACATCTCCCATTCTTTCTCGAACAGAAAGAGGTTCTTTGGTAAAATGGAGTGTGGAGAACATGTCAGCTCTTTTTAAAACATCTTGAAATGAGAACACTAAGTCTTTTAAATCAATGTCAGGTAACTCCATTGGTTTTGCTAAATTATCAGAATTAACATTCGATACAAAGACGTCTCTATCAACCCTTTTCAATAAATTAATACTTTCAGAAACCGTTCTAAATCTTTCATATTCTAGTAACCTTCTTACTAACTCTGCTCGAGGATCATCTTCTTCTTCAATTTCTTCAAAAAGAGGAAGGAGCATTCGTGATTTAATTTCTGCCAACATTGCTGCCATTAATAAATATTCACCTGCGAGCTCAAGAACTAGATCACTCATTAAATTAATATAATCTACATATTGTTTGGTTATTTCTGCAATTGGTATATCCAATATGTTTAGGTTTTGTTTTCTTATTAAATAAAGTAATAAGTCTAATGGGCCCTCAAAAGTATCTAAAAAAACTTTAAGTGCTACTGGAGGTATGTATAAATCTTGTGGAAGTTCAGTAAATGATTCACCATCAACGATAGCAAATGGCATCTCATTTTGAGTAGGATTATTGTTTATAAAGCCGTTATCCATTTATTTAAAAATCATACAATCATTTATCAAGTTAATAGCTAGTTTTTTTATCTATAAAGCTATGCTGTAATATTATTCCTAAGCATTTCTAGGTAATTATTCTCATTAATTATTTGTCCTTCATCATTGTAAATTCTACCATTAATTTCTCTATTGATTTTATTTGCAGAATTAAACATGGTGTTGAGTATTTTTTTATTATCAATAGGGTTTGATGTAACAAAGAAGAAAGTTAATCCTCTGATATTGAGAGCATCTTGGAAGTATCCAGGTTCATATAGATTCGCAATAGTGAATATAATTTTACCATTATCAGATTTTTCAAAAACACCATTCTTATTTAAAAAAATATTATGATTTTTGAATTCATTAATTAGAAACTCTAAGTTTGTTTTTTTATTATTTAGGTAAATTCTGATTGATATAATTTCACCTGTATCATTGTGGAAAGAAAAATCACTATTGATTTCAAATTGATGTTTCTTAGACTTACGTGGCCTATTTTCATATAGTAAGAAAATTATGAGCCCAAAAAATAGGATGCTAATGATAATCCATGAAATATCCATCAGGAGGGACTAACTTCTTCTGTTAATGCTACTGCTTCATCAAGGTCAACAGACACCAATCTAGAAACACCAGGTTCGCTCATCGTTACCCCTATAAGTTGCTTAGTTAGTTCCATTGTCGTTTTATTATGAGTTATTACTACAAATTGAACAGTGCTACTCATTTCTTTAACTATTTGACAAAATCTACCAACATTGTTGTCATCTAGCGGAGCATCTACCTCATCAAGTAAACAAAAAGGTGCAGGGTTTAACTCAAATATAGAAAATAGAAGTGCTACCGCAGTGAGTGCTTTTTCTCCGCCAGACAATAAATGAATATTACTGTTTCTTTTTCCTGGTGGCCTTGCCATTACAAAAACACCGCCTTCCAAAGCATCATTATTTTCAAGTTCTAGGTAAGCTTTACCACCCTCAAAAAGCTTAGGAAAATGCTTTTGCAATCCTAGATTTACTTTCTCAAAGGTTTCATTGAATCTGATCTTTGACTCATCATCAATTTGTTTAATTGCTCCAGTTAGTGTTTCTAAGGCTCTATTAAGATCATCAAATTGAGAATCAAGTTTGTCTTTTCTTTCTGTTTCTAATTCATATTCTGAGGATGCAGCTAAATTGATTGGTCCAAGTCTATCAATAGACTTTAATATTTTTTCTAATTCATCATGTAAGTCTTTTTCAGATTTTAGATTGCTAGAAAATGATTCTAATTCTTCGTTTGAATAGCTACTATCTTGGAGTTGTTCATTCAGAGATTCTGTTCGAACATCAAGTTCTTTTTCTTTTAATTTATATTGATCTAACTCGTCTCTGGATTGATTCACTTTCGAATTAATATTTGTCCTATCTATTTCTAGATTTCTAAGTTGAGACTGGCTATCCTCAGTTTCTTTTCTAAGTAGGTTAAGTTCTGATTCTGAATCCAAGCTTTTATTCAGTAATGATTCTAGTTTTTTTCGTATCTCATTTTCTTGTTCATTTTGTTTTATTGGTCCATTGGTTATCTCTAAAGATTTTGCTTTTAATTGAGTAATCTGGATCTCTATTCTATTAATAGCTATCTCAAATGCATTGATTGCTGACTTTTTAGATTCAATTTGTACTTCTAATGAATGTGCTTTTGGTAAAAGAGAGTTTAATTTTTGCTTTAAGGTGTTTCTATTGTTGGCTTGATCAGATTTCTTTTTGTCTGAATTCTCTTTTTTTGTCTCTAGATTGCCCAGTAAGTTTTTTGACATATCGTAGTTTTCTTTTGAAATTATGAGTTCTTTTTCATTGGTTGTTATTTCATTTTCAATGGATTGAAACTCATTGGTTAAATTTTCTAATTTATTATCAATATCAAAAATCTTTGTTTCAATGATTTCTATACCTTGCTTACTAATTGCTTCTTTTGATTTGTTTACTTCAACTTTTAATACTGAGAAAGCTGTTTTGATATTATTTAAATTCTCAATAGTTATTTTTTGTTTAGCGGTATTAAGAAGTTGCTTAGTCAGTATAGTGATCTTTACATTTTCAGTTTCTATTATGGTATTTGCCCTATTCAATTCATTTGTAGTTAGCTCATTATTTTGATTTTCTATAGCAATCTGTTGGTCCAATGCCTCGACTTCTAACTGCAGTGCATTTACTAATATTTGTGTATCTTGATTGGTTTTTTCAATACCTATTAAGTCAGTTTGATTCAGGGTGATATTTTTTATATCTTCTTTTAATTCAATATTGAGTCGTATCAGTTCTTGCTTAAGATCTTCAGCATTAATTGTTTTTTGTGATTCAAGTTCTTTCTCATATTCAATTGATTGTTCTAGTCTTGCTATATTAGCTTGCAGTTCAAAATGCTGTTTTTGCTTATTATTGAAAGAGTCTGAATTTTGACTGTCTTTAATTCTTGCTTCTTCAATATCTGCTTCAACTTTTCTGAGAAAAGTAAGATTATCATCAAAAGCATTCTGATATTGTTTGGATTCACTTTTATTTGATTCCACTTGTTCGTTTAGAACTTTAATCTTCGATAAAATTATTTCAACAGCAATTTGCTTTTCCCTTTGTTTTAAAGTTGTGTATCTACCAGCATCATTTGCTTGTTTTTTGAGTCTTTGAATTTGTTTCTCTATCTCATCTTTAAGATCATTTAATCGATTAAGATTTTCTTTTGTGTTTTTAATTCTAGATTCAGTTTCTTTTCTTTTTTGTTTGTACTTAGAAATCCCTGCTGCTTCCTCTAAAAACAATCTCATTTCTTCAGGTTTACCTTCTATAAGTCCTGATATCATTTCTTGCTGAACAATCGCGTAACTTCTTGGACCAAGACCTGTTCCTAGAAACAAGCTAGTTATATCTTTTCTTCTACACTTAGTTCCGTTAAGAAAATATTGTGATTGGCCGTCTCTAGTAATGACTCTTCTAGTTGATATTTCATTATAGTTTGCATACTCTCCGCCCAGTTTTTTATCAGTATTATCAAAAAATAGTTCTATTGAAGCACTGCTGACAGGTTTTCTAGTAGATGAACCATTGAATATGACATCTGACATGGATTCCCCTCTTAGATACTTAGCCGATGACTCGCCTAATACCCATCTAACAGCATCTATTACATTTGATTTACCACATCCATTTGGGCCTACAATTCCTACCAGATTTGAGGGTAGCAATAGCGTCGTTGGTTCAACGAAAGTTTTAAAGCCTGAGAGTTTTATTTTACTTAATCGCATAAAAAAACTTATAGATAAGACTTTATTTTAGAGTAATTCAAAGATATATACATTAAAATATTTAATATAATCAATAAATAATCTAACGAAAAATGTCTGATCAATTAAATATTCTAGAATCATTTGATAATCCAAATATTAATAAGGATTATTTAGTCAAAATTAAAGTGCCTGAGTTTACATGCTTATGTCCAAAAACTGGTCAACCAGATTTTGCTATCGTTTATATTAGATATATACCTAAAGATTTGTGTGTGGAGTTAAAATCATTAAAGCTCTATATGGCAAGTTATCGAAATATTGGAGTATTTCATGAGGCAGTTACAAATAAAATATGCAATGATTTGGCAACTATTATTAATCCAAATTACTTAGAAATTAAAATTAAATTCAATGTGCGTGGTGGCATTTACACGGAAGTTCAATGTAGAAATATAAATAAACAATGGACTGATGAGTTGAGCTTAATTAACTCTCGTTCATAATTACTTCACAAAAGTTATTTTCTCAGTATAATCTTTCTGTCTTTTAAATTAATACTAGAATAATGAAAACAAAAAAAGTAAAGAATGTTAACGGTACTCTTAACGGTACTCTCATCCAGCAATTTGGTATAGACGGTTATAAACTTAAAGCAAAAGAAAAATATATGTCTAAACGGCAATTGAATCATTTCACTAAGATTTTAAGTGCATGGAAAGAACAACTTGAAAATGAAGCAGGCAAAACAGTAGATCATATGCAAAAAGAAAGTAGCAATCTTGCAGACCCAAACGATAGAGCATCCCAAGAATCTGAATTTGGTCTGGAACTTAGAACACGAGATCGTGAAAGAAAGCTATTACGAAAAATACAAATTTCATTAAATAAAATTAAATCTGGTAACTATGGATATTGCGATGAAACTGGTGAGGAAATTGGCCTCAAAAGACTTGAAGCCAGACCAGTAGCTAGTTTAACTTTGGAAGCTCAAGAAAGAAGAGAAATATCTGATAAACAATACAGCGATATTAGGTAACTTTAACCTTCATTAACAGTCTTTTCTTCTTTATCATTTTCTATTGCTTTCATTGACAGTCTGATTCTCTTTTGTCTATCAATTTCAATGACTTTTACTTTTACTATCTCACCTTCAGTAAGAACTTTGTCAACAGACTCCACTCGCTCTTTTGATATTTCTGATATGTGAACCAACCCATCTTTACCAGGTAGTATTGTTACAAAAGCACCAAAATCCATAATTTTTGCAACTCTACCTTCATAGATGGTATTTAATTCTACATCTTTCGTTAAATGTTCAATTTTTTCTTTAGCTAATAGACCAGATGATTTATCAACGGAGGCAATGGTTACAATTCCATCATCATTGATATCAATTTGAGCACCAGTTATTTCTGTCAGTGATTTTATAGTCGCTCCACCTTTCCCAATCACGTCTCTAATTTTATCTTTTGCGACAGTAATAGTAATTATTGAAGGAGCGTAATTGGAATATTCATCCGAAGGTTTATTGATAACTGCATTCATTTTATCCAAAATATGAAGTCTTGCTGTTTTAGCATGTACCAGGGCATCATCCATTATTGATTTTGTTATTCCATCAATTTTTATATCCATTTGTAAAGCAGTTATGCCTTCAGTTGTACCAGCAACTTTAAAGTCCATATCTCCTAAATGATCTTCATCACCAAGAATATCTGTTAAAACTTGATACTTATCTCCATCTTTTACTAATCCCATAGCAATACCAGCTACAGCAGCCTTGATTGGCACCCCAGCTTGCATTAAAGCCAAGCTAGATCCACACACAGTTGCCATTGAGCTAGATCCATTAGATTCTGTTATTTCTGAGACTAGGCGAATAGTATAGGGAAAAGTTGCCATATCAGGTAAGACTGCTTCAAGAGCCCTTCTTGCTAATTTACCATGGCCAATTTCTCTTCTTTTTGGAGATCCAATAAACCCTGTTTCACCAACAGAATATGGTGGGAAGTTATAATGAAGCATAAATTTATCTTTGTATTCACCTTCTAGGGCATCGATTATTTGGGAGTATCTTTCCGTTCCTAATGTAGCGACTACAATGGCTTGTGTTTCACCTCTGGTAAACAAAGCAGAACCATGCGTCCTTTCTAAGATATCAACTTCTACATCAATGTTTCTAACTGTCGTTGTGTCTCGGCCATCAATTCTTGGGTCGCCATTTAAAATTCTATTGCGAACGATTGATTTTTCTATAGCTTTAATTTCATCTTTAATATCAGATGCATCGTATTCAGAATCACCATTATTGGTTTCACTATCAACATGATTTCTTATTTCATCCAAATGTTTTTGTCTTTCAACCTTATCAGCAACTTGGTATGCAGATGTAATTTTGTCAAAAGCAAGATCATTTACTAATTTCACAAGTGAAGCATCTTTTTCAATCTCTTCAACAGGCCATTGTTCTTTTCCTACTTCGTCTTTTAATTCTTGAATAACATCGATAACCGTTTGCATTTGTTCATGTCCATACATTACAGCACCAAGCATAATTTCTTCTGACAATTCATTTGCTTCAGATTCTACCATCAATATAGCTTCTTTTGAGCCAGCTACCATTAAGTTTAATTTAGAATCATCCATAGCCGATAGACTGGGATTAAGAACGTAATTATCATTGATATAACCAACTCTAGCACCACCAATTGGTCCATTAAACGGAAGATCTGATATTGATAAAGCAGCAGATGCTCCAATCATAGCGATCACATCGGTTTGGACTTCTGGATTTAGACTCATTACCGTCAAGATCACCTGGACTTCATTCATGAAGCCTTTGGGAAATGATGGCCTTAAAGGTCTATCAATTAATCTAGAGATAAGTGTTTCTTTTTCTGAAGGACGTCCTTCTCTTTTAAAGAAGCCTCCAGGTATCTTGCCAGCAGCGTATGTATTTTCTTGGTAATTTACTTGTAATGGAAAGAAGTTTTGGTTGGGTTTTACTTCTTTTCTTGCTGCTACTGTTGCTAATATTGTTGTTCCGTCACATGTGATCATTATTGACCCATTTGCTTGTCTAGCTATTTTCCCAGTTTCAATTAGTATTTCTTGATCTCCTAATAAGATCTTTTTTGATATTTCACTCACAATTATTTTTTTCCTTTCAAATCTATGAACTACAGAATGTAGTTCGTTCTATTATTATTTTCTCAAGCCTAGATCTGATATAAGTTTTTTATAAGCTGTAAGATTTTTATTTTTCATGTAATCAAGAAGTTTTCTTCTTTTATTAACCATCATAAGAAGACCTCTTCTTGAATGATGATCTTTTTTATGATTTTCAAAGTGACCCATAAGAGTATCAATTTGTTCAGACAGTAGAGCTATTTGGACATTAGCAGAGCCAGTGTCATCATTGGATGTTTTATGTTTTTCAATAATCTCTTTCTTTTTATCAGTTGCTAAAGGCATTTTATTTATTAATTATTTAATTCAGACGCTATTCTACATAGTTTATTCGAATCAACAACAACATAATCAATATTTAACTCAAATTAAATACTTTATTCGGCTTAATAATATTTCCACCTAATACCATGCCAATCCCTTGTAGCTGATTTGATTCATTATATATTATAATTGCTTCATCAATAATTAGCTCTTCGTTCTCAATTTTAATGTTTTGACCATGATTAAATTGTGTTGATTGTTCTGTATTAACTTTAATTTTAGGCTTATTTTTAAAGACTATATCCATGGGATGAATGCAATTATGAAGTTCATTTTTAGACATATTGGATATTTGAAACAAGTTATGCATTTGATAATTATCAAGCAGTTCTATATTGGTTCTTCGAAGTTGTGTTACGTGTGCATAATTACCCATTTTTTTTGCAATGTCTTCAATCAAGACCCTGATGTAAGTTCCTTTGCTGCATTTGACTTCAATTTCAAAATCTTTTTCTGTTAAGTTGATTAATGTTATTTTATAAACGTTTATTTTTCTGGACTCTCTATCAATGATTTCTCCTTTTTGTGCATACTTATAGAGTCGTTTACCATTAATTTTTACAGCAGAAAACATAGGAGGCTTTTGAAACGATTCACCTAAAAATAAGCCAAGATGTTTTTTAAAATCTGAATGATTCACAATGGATATTGTTTTAGTATCTATAGTTCTTCCCTCTGCATCACCTGTTTCTGTTGTCTCTCCTAGTTTTGCTGTCACAACATAGGTTTTAGAAGAATGTAATAAATAAGAAGACACTTTCGTCGCTTCACCAAAACATATAGGAAGGAGTCCTGTAGCTAAAGGGTCGAGAGTACCTGAGTGGCCTGCTTTATTAGCACCAAAAATATGCTTTACTTTTTGTAATGCACTATTGGAGGTAATGTTTGAATGCTTATCAAATAAAAAGATCCCGTTTATATTATTTTTTATCATTCTCAATTGCGGAATCAATTAATTTATTTATATGATTAGCTTCTTCTTCTTTTGTATCGAATATGAAGGTAAGTTCTGGAACTTTTTTTATTGATAATTTATTACTAATTTCTTTTCTTAAAAACCCAGATGCTTTGTTTAAAATATCTATATTGTTTTTGTTCTGATTGTCTTGATTAAGGGAAGTGAAGTAAATTTTTGCATAACCCAAATCTCTACTCAGATTAACCTCAGTGATAATAATTGTCTTAAGTCTTTTATCTTTTATTTTAAGACTTATTGCTTCACTAATGATGCGATGTATCTTTACCTCAATCCGCTTATTAATTGAAAAATCATTAGGCATTTATAATTTAACTTCAATATTTCTAAAGCACTCAATTTGATCGCCCGCTTTAACATCATTATAGTTTTTAACTCCAATGCCACATTCTGTACCTGATTTTACATCTTTGACATCATCTTTGAATCTTCTTAGTGATTCCAATTCACCTTCGTAGATCACAGTATTATAGCTAAGAACCCTAATAGGGTTAGATTTAATGACACTGCCTTCAAGCACTAGGCAACCAGCTATTTTACCTATATTTGGTGAGTCAAAAATATCTCTTACTTCTGCTATACCACAAATCTCTTCTTTAATTACTGGAGCAGCTAAGCCTTTGATCATATTTGAAATATCATCTATAGTTTCATAAATTATGCTGTAGTACTTAATATCAACAGATGAATTTTTAATGGATTTCTTTGCTGTGTTGTCCGCTCTTACATTGAAACCAATAATAAAAGCATTTGATGCTTCAGCAAGGTTTATATCAGATTCATTGATTCCGCCAACACCAGAAGAAACGATATCAATATGAACTTCTTCTGTTGTTAGTTTTAGAAGTGAGTCTTTTATAGCCTCTGAGCTGCCATGAACATCAGCCTTAATCATAATGGGTATAGACTTTAATTCACCACTATCGGGATTCTCCATAAAATTTTTCATTTTAAGAATTTGTTGTTCATTTAAAGTATTTGTTCTATTGCTTTGTTTTCTTTGAATAGCAATATCCTTTGCTTGTCTTTCGGTATCTATTACTCTCATTTCATCACCAGAGTTCGGAGCTGCTGATAGTCCGTAGAGTTTTACCGGCATGGATGGCAGGACAAACTCTAAATCTTTATTTTCTTCATTAATAAGAATTCTAGCTTTACCAGATACTTCACCAACTATAATTAAATCACCCTTGTTTAGTCTCCCTTCTCTAATTAAAATTGTAGCTACAGCACCTTTACCACTTTCAACACCTGATTCAATGACTGTTCCAATAGATCTTCCTTCGTTTGGTGCTTTTAAGTCCAGAATTTCCGTTTGCAAAAGGATGGTTTCTAGCAAAGTATCAACCCCTTCTCCACTTATAGCTGAAACATTTACAAATAAATAGTTACCGCCTAGTTCTTCTGGAATTATTTCATTTGTAATAAGTTCTGATTTGACTTTTTCTAAGTCAACGTCTGGCTTATCTATTTTATTTATGGCTACAATTAAAGGAACTTTTGCTAACTTTGCATGTTCTATAGCTTCAATAGTTTGAGGCTTAACTCCATCGTCAGCAGCTACGACAAGTATTACTATATCAGTAACATTGGCTCCTCTTGCCCTCATTTGTGTAAATGCTGCATGACCAGGAGTGTCTAAAAAAGTGATAGTTTTATCGTTATGTTCTATCGTGTATGCTCCAATATGTTGAGTGATCCCACCTGCTTCTGATTCTGTAACTTTAGTGTTTCTAATGTAATCAAGAAGCGATGTCTTACCATGATCAACATGGCCCATAATTGTAACGACAGGTGGTCTTTCAACTGCTTCATTAGTATTTACATGGGACTCAAATAATGAGTCTTCAGCTGATCTTTCATCCATAATAATTGCTTTATGGCCCATTTCTTCTACTAGCAGTATTGCAGTATCTTGGTCTAAAGGATCATTTCCACTGGACATAATTCCTTGTTTCATCATTACAGTAATGACTTCACCTACTTTTATAGAAAGTTTTTGAGCTATCTCCTGTGGAGATATAAATTTGGGAATTTTAATTTCTTTGGTTATCGGCGAGACTGGTTTTTCAAAACCTTGTCCTTGATCTAGAGATGTAACATTAAGTGTGCGTCTAACTTGACGTTTTTTTCTTTTTTTAACTTTACCTGAAACATGAAGTTCTTTCATTTGAAAAGAACTGTTATCAAATTGTTTTGTCTTTTTTCTTTTCTTATTTTTACTATTAGCAGTTTTTTCTTTTTGTGGTTCTTGAATGATTTGTCTTGGATTATTTTTTTCTAAGACATTTTTTTTGAGTTCATTTAACTGTTCTTTCTCTTTTTCTATTTCTATTTCTTTTTGTTTGTCTTGTTCAATTCTTTTTTGCTCTAGTTCTTTTGACTTTTCTTCTTCTACTAATGCTTCTTTTTTTGCTTCTTCCAGTAACGAGTCTTTACTGAGATAAGTTCTTTTTTTTCTGACTTCCACATTAACAGTTCTCGTGGTTCCAAATCCGCCAGAAAGCTTAAGCTCACTCTGTGACCTTCTATTGACTGTTAGTTTTTTTGGAGATGTTGCTAGCTTAGATGTACCATGACTTCCTCTCAAGTGATTTAAAAGAAGGAGTTTTTGATCATTTGAAATAACTGCATCTTCATTGTCTACTTCAATACCTGCGTCTTTCAATTGACTAATTAGTTTATCGCTTGATATTTTAAGTGCTAGTGATAATTTTGATACAGTTGTAGTTGACATTATATTTGGTTCCTTATTTTAATCTTCTTGCTGATTAGTTGTTATTTCACCTTTTTCAAACCATTCTTTTCTAGCTTCTAAAATAATTTCTCCTGCAAGTATTTCGTCAATTTCATCAATAACTATTAAGTCATCTATGGATTGTTCTGCAAGTGTATCTTTGTCATTAATTCCATTTCTGGCAAGTGCATAAGCGATAGATTCAGTTACAGATTCTAATTCAATTAAATTTTTTGATGGACCATTTTCTTCAAGGTTTTCTTCAGTAGTAATCGCTTCTACTAGGAGTTGATCCTGAGCTCTTTCTCTTAATTCATTCACTAGAGCTTCATCAAAACCATCAATTTTTTCTAATTCATTAATAGGCACATATGCACCTTGATCAATAGTAGAAAATCCTTCTTGTGCTAATAAAGTGGCAACGTCTTCACCGACAGATAGTTTTTCGACGAAAATTTGAGCATTATATTTTATCTCCTCATCATCTTTTTCTAATGCTTCTGTTTCGCTTAGTACATTCAGCTTCCAACCAGTTAGTTCACTGGCTAATCTTATATTTTGTCCGCCTCTACCAATAGCCTGTGATAATTTTGCTTCTTCCACTGCTATATCCATACTATTTTTTTCTTCATCAACTATGATAGATACAACATTAGCTGGCGACATTGAATTAACAACAAATTGAGCATTATTATTGGACCATAAAATGATATCGATCCTCTCTCCATTAAGTTCATTTGATACCGATTGAACTCTAGATCCTCTCATTCCAACACAAGCACCAACAGCATCTATTTTTTTGTCTTCTGAATGAACTGCTATTTTTGCTCTAAGTCCAGGATCTCTAGAGGCACCTTCTATCGTTATGAGATTTTGTGAAATCTCAGGTACTTCAACTTTAAATAATTCAATTAAGAATTCTGGCATGACCCTAGATAATAATAATGGTGGCCCTTTTAAATCATCATTGATTGATTTAAGAATAGATTTAATCCTATCTTGTGGCCTCAAGGCTTCTTTAGGTATCATTTCTTTTCTCGGAAGGAAAGCTTCAGCGTTATTACCTATGTCAACATAAAAGCCATTTCTATCCATTCTTTTGACAACACCACTGATTACTTCCCCTACTTTATCTTTATACTGTTCTATTGTTTTTTGTTTTTCAGCCTCTCTAACTTTTTGAACAATAACTTGTTTAGCAATTTGTGCACCAATTCTATCAAAATCTACAGAATCAATTTCCTCTTCAACATACTCTCCAGGTTGTGCATCTTTATTTACATCAATAGCATCGATCATTCTCAATTCAATGTCTGGGTCCTCTAAGTCTCTAGACTCATCTGCAAAAACCATCCATCTCCTGTAGGTATTGTAATCGCCAGATAACCTATCAATTTTGACCTTAACATCAAGATTGTAATCGTATTTTTTCTTAGTAGCAGATTCAAGAGCATTTTCTATAGCTTCAAATATAATTTCTCTATCCATATCTTTAGTCTCTGAGACTGCGTCAACCACTCTAATTATTTCTAAACCCATCTTTTTTTACCTTTTATTTAAATACTGGAACAATTCTACATATATCAATTAGTTTAATGTCAATTTCTATTTTTTTATTGTCATGGTCATTTATCGTTATGGTATTTTTGACTCTATTTAATAACTGACCTTTAAAATTCTTTCTATCTAGTAGTTTATTTTTTAACTTAATTTTAATAGTTTTTCCTATAAATTTATCAAAATGTTCTTTATTAATCAGCTTTCGATCAAGACCTGGTGATGAGACTTCAATTATATAACTCTTATCACATTCATCGTCTTCAAATATAGGTGATATTTCTTTGGTTGTATTCACGCAATCATCAATATCTATTCCATTATCATGATCAATGAAAACAGTGATTTTGAGTCCTTTTTTTTGTGGGCTAAACTCAAGATCCATTAATTCATATCCTAGTGATTCAACACTATTGAATAATTGTTGTTCTAAACTCTTTTCTAAATAATCCATAACACCTAAAAATAAAAAAACCCCAGATGGGGCCTAACCAAAATTTTGGTAGCGGGGACAGGATTTGAACCTGTGACCTTCGGGTTATGAGCCCGACGAGCTGCCAGACTGCTCCACCCCGCATCTGTTGGAAGATGATACTAATGGTTTTTATCTAATCTATCAATATATTTGATCAAATAATTGACTAATAACTGAAATTAGTTTCTCTGGAAATAATCCTAATAGTAATAATGAAGAACCAATTGTAAATAATAATGATTTTTGAATGAGGTTAGATGTATTTTTCATTAATGGTATATCCGATTTTTCAAAGTACATATACCAAACGATTCTTAAATAATAATAAGCAGCGATTACAGTTATTATAATCGCAATTATAGCTGCATATATCATGTCTGAATTTAGAAGCGTAGAAAGAACAATCCATTTTGCATAAAACCCAATAAATGGTGGTATACCTATCATACTAAACATGCAAAATAGCAACATTAGAGCAACCCAAGGATGACTATTATTCAATCCTTTTAAATCGGTTATTGTATCAATTGACTTATTGTCTGATGACAGCACTTCTAGTGCTATGAATGTAGCTAGTGTCATTATTATGTATATCAATAAATATATTAGAGAGGATTCAATTGCTATCTGATTGGAAGCTGATATGGCTATAAGAATGAATCCTATATGTCCAATAGTTGAATAGCCTAATAAACGTCTAATTTGATTTTGACTCAAGGCTACTATATTTCCAAAGATCAGCGATGCAATACCAAGTATTAACAAAAATAAAGACCATAAAGATGAGAGAGAGTAAAAAGAATCTATTAATAACCTATACAATAAGGCAAAGGCACCTATTTTTGGTAATGTTGAAATAAAAAGAGCAACTGAGTTAGTGGAACCTTGGTATGAGTCTGGAACCCAGCTATGAAATGGAAAGGCTCCAAATTTGAAAACAATTCCACAGATAATGAAACCAATAGCAATTTGAAGTTCTATGGAAGTATCAACTGAAAGGTTATTAAAATCTAAAATATTAATGCTTCCATATAATCCATAAATTAATGAAACACCATATAAAAATAACCCGGATGCAATAGACCCAAGTACAAAGTATTTCATAGCAGCTTCAGATGATTTAACAGACTTTCTATTTGAGGCAACAAGTCCATACAAAGACAATGACAGTGTTTCAAGACCAAGATAAATAACTAATAAATTTGATGCTGAGCAAAGGATTGAGATTCCCAATAGAGCGAAGAGTTCGATTAGTATTAATTCACTTTTATTATTAAGCTGATTAATGTTTGTAGCTAAAATAATTAATATACTGAGCCCGTATGCGGTAATTTTGAGTCCAGAACCGAGAGTGTCAATTACTACTTGTCCGTTTAAGATTATTTCATATGGATTATTGAAAGTAGAGACTATTGATAATAAGGCTACCAATGGAGTTAGAGCGCCAATCAAGACTGGCAATAGACTTATTGATCTTAATGAATGAATACTTTTAATTAAAACCAGAACACAAATTCCAGATGCAATAATTATTTCAGGTGCTAAGAGCCTTAATTCAGTAATACTCATGATGCTTTGGATAATATTAATTCAGACAAGACATTGATGCTATTAAACATTAAATCAAATAGAGGATTTGGCCATAGTCCCAGAGCCAATATTGACAGTGCCAATAAACATAAAGGCAAGGACTCAGTAAAATTAATTTCTTTAAGAGTGTTAATTTTATTATTTTCAACCGATCCAAAAATAACTCTTTTTACCATCCACAGTGTATAGAAAGCTCCTATTACCAGTGTTGTTGCAGCCATTGTTGCGATCCAGGCATTGATTTTAAATGAGGCAAGTATAATAATAAATTCACCAACAAAACCCGATGCTCCAGGCAAAGCAGCATTCGATAAAGCAAAGAATACCATCAGTGCTCCGAATTTTGGCATAACAGTTATAACCCCTCCATAATCTGATATTTTTCTTGTATGCAATCGGTCATACATAACCCCAATGCATAAGAATAGTGCAGAAGATATTAAGCCATGTGAAATCATTTGGATCATTGCTCCATTAATTGCAAGATTCGCTGTTTCAAGATTGAGACTATCATTACTGGAATACAAATAAACAAAACACCCTAGAGTTACGAAACCCATATGAGAAATAGATGAGTAAGCAATTAATTTCTTCATGTCATTTTGGGCTATAGCTACCATACCGATATAGATGATTGCAATTAGTGACAACACTATCATGAAGCCTGAAAGGTAGACAGCACCTTCAGTTGCAATGGGCAGAGAGAATCTTAAAAAACCATAACCTCCCATTTTCAATAAGATAGCAGCAAGTATTACCGATCCACCAGTTGGAGCTTCAACATGAGCATCTGGCAGCCATGTATGAACTGGCCACATTGGAATTTTAACTCCAAATGCAAATAAAAATGCTAGAAATATAATAATTTGTTCATTTAATGATAGGTTGGCATTATAAAAATCATTTATTGCATAGCTACCAGTTTTAAAATACAAATAAATTAATGCCAATAGCATAAATACCGAACCCAGAAAGGTGTATAAAAAGAATTTAACTGTGGCATAAATTCTATTTTTGCCACCCCAAACTCCGATGATAATGAACATTGGAATTAACATTGCTTCCCAAAAAATATAAAAAAGAAAAGCATCCAATGATGAGAAAACACCAATCATAAGTGTTTCAAGAATGAGAAAAGCAGCTAAATACTGGTGCAAACCTTTTTTCTGTGAAGTATTGGAAGTGATGATAACTAAAGGAGTAATAAAAGTTGTTAAGAGTATTAAAGGTAAAGAGATACCATCAATACCAATGAAATATTGAATATTGAATCGAGTGATCCAATTCATTTGAGTTTGGAATTGATATTCAGTAGATAGTGGATCAAAAAGATAAAGTAGATAAAGTGATAGTAGAAATACAATTAACGACGAAGATAAGGCTATGAAGTAGTTAAGTCTTAAGTAGTCTTTTCCTAGAAAACCTATTAGTAAAGAGGCGATAATTGGAATAATAATGATTGAATTAAGTAACATTATGTTCTCTCAATAGAGGTAAAGATAATCCATCCTAGGAATAGAGATAAAGAAAGAATCATCATAAAAGCATAGTGATAGATATACCCTGTTTGTACTTTTTTAAATTTGGAGGAGATTTTATGAATGTTTCTCCCAATGCCATTAACCAAGGTATCGTCAATGATTCTAATGTCGCCGAATGTCCAAAAGAGATTACCAATTTTTTTAAAAGATTGGCCTATAACTTTTTCAATCAGGTAATCAAAATAATACTTCTCTAACAAAAAATTGTGTATGGGTCTAAAAAAATCTGAGATTTTTTGAGGCAAATCAGGCTTTATAATGTAGAGATAGAATGCTGCTATAAAGCCAAGAGTCGCTATATAAATAACAGGACTTTCCAATGAATGAAATAAAAAACCTATAGGATTTGTAAATTGAAATCCAAATAAATCATAAGCAGAAGCCTGAATGATTGAGTTGGCAAAAAATTCACCAAACACCATGGGTCCAATCGTTGGCCAGGCAATTAATGCAGATGGTATTGCTAATAAGATAAGTGGTATAACTATTGAAAGCGAGGGTTCTTTTATGGCATCATTTTTAAACTTATCCTCACCGTGAAAGACAATGAAGAGCAATCTAAATGAATACAATGCAGTGATAAATACGCCAACTAAAACTGCCACGTATGCATAATTTGATCCAAATATATTGGAATGATGAACTGCTTCAATAATTGCGTCTTTAGAAAAGAATCCTGAAAATCCAGGGAATCCAATTAAAGCAAGTGTTCCTATTACACTGGTTACATAAGTAAAAGGTAGATAGCGATACAATCCCCCCATCTTTCTGATGTTTTGTTCATGGTGTAATGCGACTATAACTGATCCAGCTGCTAGAAATAATAAAGCTTTGAAGAAGGCATGAGTCATTAAATGAAAGAGACTTGCCGAGTATGCAGAAACTCCAGCAGCAACTATCATATAACCCAACTGAGACAATGTTGAATAGGCGATTACTCGTTTAATATCAGTTTGAACTAAGCCCAGAAAACCCGTAAATAATGCTGTTGTTGCTCCTACAATTAACACAAAAGATAAAGCCGAGACCGATAATTCAAATAGTGGTGACATTCTCGCTAACATAAAGACACCAGCAGTTACCATGGTTGCAGCATGGATCAATGCAGATATTGGTGTAGGGCCTTCCATCGAATCAGGTAACCAAACATGCAAAGGCATTTGTGCTGATTTACCCATTGCTCCACCGAAAAGAAGTATGCAAGATAGTGTTATCACTGAAACATTTAAAGAACCTGATATTGGAATTGAGATATTGGATAAAGATTCAGCTGATTTGAATATAGATATGTAGTCGAGTGTACCTAAATTTGCAAACAGTAATGCAATTCCCAATAAAAGACTAAAATCCCCTACTCTATTAATGATAAAGGCTTTAAAATTTGCCTTAATTGCTGATGCTTTGGTGTACCAAAAACCAATCAACAGATAAGACATAACACCCACAGCTTCCCAACCAAAGAAAAGTTGTAAAAAATTATTAGCCATCAGCAAAGAGAGCATAGAGAAAGTAAATAAAGATATGTAAGTGAAAAACCTGTGGTAACCAGGATCATCCTTCATATAACCCATGGTATAAATATGAACCATTAATGAAATAAAACTAACAACAAACATCATGCTGGCTGTTAAATTATCTATTAATAAGCCTAATTGAAATTCCAGTTCACCTATTTTCATCCAGGTATAAATAGATTGGTTCAGTACTTGTGATGAATCCTCAATTAAAATACTTAATAATAAAGTTGATATAACCAATGACACCAGGACACCAAAGATTGTGACAGAGTTTGTAAACCATTTACCTAGAGATTTACCAAAAGCTGCAGCTAATAGAGCTCCACATAGAGGTGCTAATAAAGCGATTAAACTCAGTTGATACATATTTATTCTTTTAAGGCGGTTAAATTTTCAACATCAATCGATTTGTTATTCCGATAAAGGGCAACTAATATTGCTAAGCCTATTGCTGCTTCTGCAGCTGCTACTGTTAAGATAAAGAATACAAATATTTGTCCTTTGTAGTCTTGATTGAAGTAAGAAAAAGCTACAAAATTGAAATTTACAGCCAGTAATATTAGTTCTGTGCACATTAGGATAATAATAATATTTTTTCTATTAATGATTATTCCAATAATTCCGATAGCAAATAAGATAGCTGAAAGTGTTAGATAAGTTTGCAGAGTTATCATCTAATTATTCCCTCTCTCTAAATCGACTAATTGAACTCTTTTACTGGGATCAATATCAATTTGTTTTGAAATAATTTGCGTTTTCTTACCTTTTTTTGTCCTAAGTGTTAAAGAGATTGAAATAATGATACCCAGTAAAAGGATGAAACCAGCAATTTCGAAAGGATAAATATATTCAGAAAAAAGTAACTTTCCAAGTTCAAGAGTATTGTTTTCAGAAGATGGTGCAGAAATTATGACTGCTGTTTCTGTAAATTGATTAGATTTAAGCCAAATAAGGGTTATCATTTCAATTAATACAACCAGTCCAATTGACAGTGCTAATGGAGCAATCGTATTGAATCTTGAGTTTGTTTTCTGCTCATTAATGTTAAGCATCATGATGACAAATAAAAACAACACCATAACAGCACCCACATAAACTAAAATCAAAATGAGAGCTAAGAACTCTGATTCCAACAAAAACCAAAGAAAAGCACTGGTAATAAAGCTTAGTATCAATGAAACAGCTGAATACACTGGGTTTCTAAAGAAAACAACACCTAAGGCAGCACAGATTAAAATAGAAGAAAAAGTATAGAATATTATTTCAGTAATCATTATGTAAACTTTGAATCCTTGGCTCTATTCGTTGTTATTTCTTCCTTGTAATCATCACCAGTCTCAAGCAGCATTTCTTTGGTTTGTATTCTTTGGTGATTCTCTGTCATGTGGTAAGCAAAGATATTAGTTTCAACAATGGAGTCAACGGGACACGCTTCTTCACAGAAACCACAATAAATACATTTGAATGCATCAATTTCAAACTTTGTAGTTCTTCTTGTGCCGTCTTCTCTTTCTTCAGACTCAATTGTGATTGCTTGTGCTGGACAAACTGCAGAACAGAGTTTGCAAGCAATGCATCTTTCTTCACCATTATCATATCTCATGAGTGCTAGTTTTCCTCTAAATCTTGGTGAAAGAGGTGTTTTAACTTCTGGGTATTGAATGGTCACTTTTTCTCTAAAGAGTGCTTTCAAAGTGACATTAAATCCTTTTATCAAATCAATCATGGATAATGTTTTAAGTATGTGTTTAATATTCATACAGAACTCCAAGGGCCGACTTCCATTACAAACATAATGCATTCAACACCAATCCATACGATGGTAATTGGTATCAAGACTTTCCAACCTAAGGTCATCAATTGATCGTATCTATATCTAGGAAAAGTTGCTCTGAGCCACACAAATACGAATAAGAAGAATAATGTTTTACTCAATAACCAAAAAATACTAGGCTGGATTAAAAAACTAAAAACACTATTTTCTAGTATTGAAAAATTAGAAAATACACTTTCCCAACCACCCAAAAAAAAGATTGCAGTCAGTATGGATATCAAAGCCATGTTAATGTATTCAGCAAGAAAGAAGATAGCAAAAGCAGCGCCCGAATACTCAACATGAAAACCAGCAACAATTTCCGCTTCTCCTTCTGCGACATCAAAAGGATGCCTGTTTGTTTCAGCAACTCCCGATATAAAGTAGACAATGAATAATGGAAAAAGAGGTATAAAAAACCAGTTCTGAATGCCGCCTGATTGAGCAGCAACAATTGCTCCTAATTTTAAGCTGCCACCTGCCATTAAAACGCCAACCAATGCAAATCCCATTGCTATTTCATAAGCCACCATTTGAGCTGCTGCTCTCATGGAACCAAGAAATGCATATTTTGAATTCGATGCCCAACCAGCAAGAATAACGCCATAAACACCAAACGAAGTAAGAGCCAACAAATATAGTAGCCCAGCGTTAATGTCAGCAATCAGAAACTCTGGATTCAAAGGTACTACAGCCCATGCTGCTATAGCTGGAATTAGCAGAAGTATAGGAGCAAGTAAAAACATAAATCGGTCAGCTTTTGCAGGGATAATGATTTCTTTAAACAATAATTTAATGGTATCTGCAAGTGATTGGAAGATGCCTTTAGGACCGACTCTATTTGGACCAATTCTTGCATGCATATATCCCATAATTTTGCGTTCAAAGTAGACCATAAAAACAACGAAAAGAATTAAAGATGCAGTGACAATAATAATATTAATAACAGAGATAATTAGCGACACTTCTTGAATTGTGAGAGTACTAAATAATGATGTAATCAATTCTTTCATTTCTATGATTATGACTCTATTTTAGATTCTTTGGTTAATTGCAAAGGCCTTGATCTTCTAACAATGGAATCAGTACTATAAAGATTATAGTTATTCAAAGATTCTAAGATATCTGCATTAGAATTAATCGAAGGTAACTCAGTGTTAGGATTAATGTTTGCTTTTGATTCAGCAATGAACAATTGTGTTTTATTAATAATATCCTCAAAAGGTAATGGTTTAGCCTTAGCATAATCTAGAGTATCAAAGAGGATATCTTGATTGGTTTGTAAAGAATCTAGCTGCAATAGCCCTTCATTAAAACTTTGCAATACTCCAGATACATTAATAAAACTTCCACAAGATTCATATGGAGTTTTAATCGGTATTACGATGTCGGCATGCTCTTTAAAAACATCATTCATAAATGGTGTAAAAACAACTACTGTTTCTGCTGAATCAATAGCTTTATAAAGCTCATCTCTGAAAAGGCAATCATCCGGTTCAATGTTATAAAGAATGAGCATTTTATTTATATTGGTTGATATTTGTATTGCATTTAAACCTATATCTTTAGTTCTTCCAAACGAAGAGCGATGAGGAATGCAACCACTGATATACGCACCGGCAGTATTAGCACTGAATGTAATTTCACCTTTGGAGGAGTTTGTCATTGAAGATAAAATATCAATATAACTTCTGATTAGAGAATAATCCTTATTATTTCTAGTAACCAAACCCGAAATCACCAATGATTTTTTACTAATCAGAGAGTTGGCAGTTTTAATGTGTGCTGGGGATGGTTCTTTGAGTTTGCTCAGAGCATCTAATATGTGATCTGGAAATTCTTGATTGCTTAAAGACAGAGCTGCTTTAACTATAAGGCCTGTATTTTCTGCAATGAGCGAGCTTTCGCTGAGTATGTAATTCTCTATCGGAAAATGATATTCATCAAGTGAACGATTGATAATGTGAATTTCACAATTACGATCTGCTGCTTTTTTAATCCAGTGAGCAATTATAGGAGTTTCTTTTCTAATTGTTGACCCGATTAAAAGTATGGATTCCATGTTTTCGATTTCATTTAATGGAATATTGAGTAATGGAAACAGAGGGTCTAGAGCATCACCAGAGAAATCAATTTGATTGATTCGATGATCAATGTTGTTGACTTGATTCTCTTCCATAAGATGAGCAAATAAAAGTTGCTCCTCAAATGAGGATGAAGGAGAAACCAAGGCTGAAATATTCTTTTTATCTTTTATGCTATGAAGTTGATCTATGAACATATTGATTCCATCATTTGTACTAATGGGAGTCAGTTTATTATTTATTCTCACAAGGGATTCGTGAGTTCTATCTTCACTGTAGATACCATCAAAAGCATAGCGGTCGCGATCAGAGATCCAAGTTTCGTTTATACTTTCATTTACCTTGGGTACCACTCTCTTAATGAGATTATTTTTAACATGTAAATAAACATTACTACCCGCACAATCATGAGGAGATATGCTATCAATCTGGTCTAACTCCCAGGTTCTATCAGTGTAACGATAGGGTTTATTATTGAGTGCACCAACTGGACAAAGGTCTATGATATTTCCTGATAATTCATGATCAATTGATGATTCAACAAAGGTGCTTATTGTTGAGGATTCACCTCTTCCCATTGTTCCAATTTCAGGGAGACCAGCAACTTCTGTTCCAAAGCGAACGCATCTTGTACACATGATGCAACGAGACATATCTGTTGAAATTAGAGGACCAAGGTTGTCATTGGATTTGGTTTGTTTTTGAATATCAAATCTCGAATTATTCTTACCGTAAAGATAAGCCAGGTCTTGTAATTCACACTCACCGCCTTGATCGCATATTGGGCAATCAAGGGGATGGTTAATTAGTAAAAATTCCATAGTAGCTTGTTGAGCTGTTTGAGAATTATTAGATTTAGTTTTAATTACCATTCCTTCACTTACTGGAGTTGCACAAGCTGGTATTGCATTCTTAGTATTTTCTTCCTCAACAAGACACATTCTACAATTAGCAGCAATTGATAGTTTCTTGTGATAACAAAAACGGGGTATGTAGACACCCAATTGATCAGTAACTTCAATCAACATTTGACCCTGTTCTACTGAATATTCTTCACCATCTATACTAATGTTTACATTTTTTTCAGTCATAATTAAGCTGCTCTAGATTTACCTTTATTTCTAATCATGAATTCGAATTCTTCAAAGTAATGATGCAGAAAACTTTGAACAGGCCAAGCCGATGCATCACCAAAAGCACATATGGTGTTACCCTCAATTCGATTGGCTACATCGATTAGAAGATTTATATCAGTTTCTTGACCTTGTCCTTTGGTGATTCGATCAAGTATACGATAAAGCCATCCAGTTCCTTCTCTGCATGGTGTGCATTGACCACAGCTCTCTGCATAATAAAACCTAGAAATTCGTTTAAGCATTTCAACCATACAAGTGCCCTCAGCCATCACAACAACAGCACCTGTACCAAGTGATGAACCTGCTTCTTCAAGAGATTCATAATCCATAGTGCATTTGGAGATGATATGTCCAGGGAGAACTTTTGTCGAAGACCCACCAGGAATGACGGCTTTAAGTTTCTTGCCATCAATAATACCACCAGAAATATCCATCAATTCATTGAATGATATACCAAGTGGCAATTCATAATTACCTGGATTATTGATGTGTCCTGACACAGAAAAAATTATTGTACCTTTCGATTTTTCAGTACCCATTGATGAGTACCATTCTGAACCTTTTTCTATAATTTTAGGAATTGTAGCCAGGGTTTGAGTATTATTTACTGTTGTAGGTGCCCCATAGAGACCAAAATTTGCTGGAAATGGCGGTTTGAATCTTGGTTTTCCTTGTTTTCCTTCTAAAGATTCCAGCAAGCCTGTCTCTTCTCCACATATATAAGCACCTGCTCCAAGAAAATTATATAAATCAAAGTTAATGTTAGAATTAAGTATATTTTTTCCTAGGAAACCATATTCATAAGCTTCTTCTAAGGACTTTTTTATCTGAAGGTAGCAATCGCCCATGAATTCGCCTCTTACATAGTTATAGCCAACTGTAGCATTGATAGCGAAGCCAGCAATTGCCATGCCTTCTATCAGCGCATGTGGGTTGCGCTGTAAAATTTCTCTATCGTGGCAAGTTCCTGGTTCACTCTCATCAGAGTTACAAACGATGTATTGCTGTTTTCCAGTATTAGGCATAAAGCTCCATTTTTTTCCTGTTGGAAATCCAGCGCCTCCCTTACCTCTTAGACCAGAAGCTTTGACTTCATTGATGATTTTTTCTCTAGTTGTATTTTGGTCAGACGATTCGATAATTTTTTTCCATGCACTATAGCCACCAATATTGATGTAGCTCTCAATAGATGCTGACTCTGAATCATCATGATTTGAAAATATTACTTTATTTATTTCAGTCATTACTTTTTTGCAAACGTTCTAAAATTTCATCAACTTTTTTAATTGTCAGGTTTTCTATATAGATATGATCTACCATCATCATTGGCGCTCCTGTGCATGCTGCAAGGCATTCTTCTTCTTTTTTTAGAAAAATGTTACCGTCGGGTGTTGATTCACCAAGACCAATACTTAGTTTCTTTTCAAGATGATCAATGATTTCATTGGAACCTCTCAGCATGCAAGAAATATTATTACAAACCGCGATCTCATGTTTACCCACAGGTTTGGTTTGAAACATTGAATAGAATGTAGCTACCTCATAAACATTCATTTTAGGAACATCTATGTAATCAGCTACTTGATTCAATAGATCATTAGTTAAGAAACCTTTATTGTGATGTTGAACAGCATGAAGAGCAGCAATAATGGCAGAACGCTGTTTACCTTGTGGAAACTTCTGTATCCAATGATCAATAGTATTAGTAATATTTTTAGGTAATAACGTTTCCATAACTCTTATCTATCAATTTCTCCAAAAACCACATCTAAAGTTCCAATAATTGAAACCACATCAGCCAACATATGGCCTTTTGACATTTCACTGATTGCAGCAAGATGAGGAAAACTTGGGGCTCTAATTTTAAGACGATAAGGTTTGTTTGCCCCATCTGACATCAAAAATACACCAAATTCTCCTTTTGGGTGCTCGATAGCAGTATAGACACTTCCTTCTGGTACAGAATAGCCTTCAGTAAAAAGTTTGAAATGATAAATTAAAGATTCCATATCATGCTTCATTGATGATCTTTTCGGTGTTGTTAATTTATTATCATCGATCATAACTGGTCCTGGATTGTCCTCCAGCCATTGAATACACTGTTGAATGATAAGATTTGATTGTCTCATCTCCTCCACTCTAACCAAATAACGATCGTAACAATCACCGTTAACGCCAACGGGTATTTTAAAGTCAAGTTCATTATAAACTTCATAAGGCTGCTTTCTTCTTAAATCCCACGCAACTCCAGAACCACGAAGCATTGCACCAGTAAATCCTAATTCTATAGCTCTCTCAGGAGTGACAATTCCAATATCCACAGTTCTCTGTTTCCATATACGATTGTCTGTAAGCAATGTTTCATATTCATCCACATGACCTGGAAAACGATCGGTAAAATCTTTAATAAAGTCAAGCAATGAACCATCTCTGTTGTAGTTGAGTTTTTTTACCTTTTTTTCAGAAATATATTTATTTGCTTCAAACTTAGGCATAGAATCTGGCAAGTCTCTATAAACTCCTCCTGGTCTGTAGTAAGTTGCGTGCATTCTTGCACCTGAAACAGCTTCATAACAATCCAGTAGGTCTTCACGTTCTCTAAAGCAATATAAAAAAAGCGCCATAGCTCCAATATCAAGTCCATGACAACCCAGCCATAGTAAATGATTTAGTATTCTTGTTATTTCATCAAACATGACTCGAATATATTGAGCTCTTACTGGGGGTTTAACACCAACAAGTTTTTCTATGGCAAGTATATATGGGTGCTCACAACACATCATGGAAACATAATC
>JAQWQE010000026.1 GCA_029244925.1 Gammaproteobacteria bacterium
AAAGTTTGGTCAATCTTTGTCCACTAGGCCTGATTTATTGCCTAATGATATAGCGATGGAGTTATCAAAACTGCAAGATAATGTCCCTCCATTTGGAGCAAGATTAGCTGAACTAGAAATCATGGATGCTTTTGGTAAGCCTTCGAGTGAATTATTTGATAAATTTGACCCCAACGCATTTGGTTCAGCTTCAATAGCACAAGCCCATTCAGCTCAATTAAAAACAGGCGAAGAAGTCATCGTTAAGATCTTGAGACCGAATATTATGAAGTCTTTAGAAGATGACCTCGAAATATTATTTTTATTAGCAAAGTTAGTGGCTGGTTATTCAGAGGAATCAAAGCGTCTGAGGCCATTAGAGGTGGTTCAAGATTACAAAAAAACAGTACTGAATGAATTAGATTTAATGCGTGAAGCAGCAAACTGTGCACAAATAGGAAGAAATTGGCAAGGCTCAGATATTATTAAGGTGCCAAAAATTCATTGGGAGTTTTGTCGTCAAAATATTTTAGTGCAAGAACGTATATTTGGGATTCCAATCAATGATATTGACGCCTTAGAAGCTGCTGGAGTAGATATCAAGCAATTGGCATTAAATGGGGTAGAAATATTTTTTACACAGGTGTTTCATCACAATTTATTTCATGCAGACATGCATCCAGGAAATGTTTTTGTTGATGTAAGCAATCCAAACAAACCTTTATACGCTGCAGTAGATTTTGGAATTGTTGGCAGCTTATCAGAAAAAGATCTCCGTTATCTGGCCCGTAGTTTCTCATCTTTTATTAACAAAGATTATAAAAAAATAGCTCAATTATTTATTCAGTCAGGGTGGGTACCAAAAGATACAAGAGAAGATGAGTTTGAAGCCTCTATCAGAACTGTGTGTGACCCCATTGCTGATAAACCTTTAAAAGATATTTCATTTGGTCAATTATTGTTGCGATTATTTCAAACAGCTAGAGACTTTAAAATGGAAAATCAACCACAATTAGTTCAACTAGAAAAAACACTACTTAATATAGAGGGTCTAGGTCGTCAACTATATCCAGAGTTGGATTTTATCTCTGCTGCTGGACCTGTATTAAAAGATTGGGAATCCAAGCAAACAAACTTCAAAGAGCTTTTAAAAAAGTTTCAAAATAATGGCCCTGAAATAAGAGAGTCCTTAGAACAGTTGCCACAGTTTGCAAGAGAATTAATTGACGAAGGCTACTCAAACCGATTGCCTGATAATACTGAGCTGAAAATCATCCTAGGAAGTATTTATAAAAGTATTATTGGGATGGGAGTATTGATATCAGGAATTATAATGCTCAGCTATAGTCTTATTATTGCTTCAATTTTTATTATGCTTGGTTTGATTATCCTATTTTTTGGAAAACAAATAAAATAAGAGAATGTATTGATGATTAATTCAATTCTAAACAAGGTTCATGGCCCATTAGGCGAAGATGATTTTTTAGAACCTCTATCGATTCTCTTGCTGGACCACAAAAATGAATCTAGATTTAATTTACTTGGTCAATTCTCAACGCATCAAGCAATCTTAAACCAGCTTAAAAACAGATCAAAACTATATCAATTTGTTAATAATAGAAATCTTCCAAAAGCATCAAACCCGATTATTGTCTCGGGCCTACCAAGATCAGGGACGACTTTTTTGTTCGACTTATTGCATTGCGACCCTTCCCTTAGAGGACCATTAACATGGGAAATATTTCAAATGATGCCTATAACGAACAATAAGCTCAATAAAACTAAAAAAGTGTTTAAAACTAAATTGAAGCTAAGCCTAATTAAGGCTTTAATGCCTAACTTGATGAATATGCATAGTATGAGCGCATATCTTCCAGAAGAATGTCAGCAAATTATGTCCATTGATTTTAAAAGCATCTCTTGGGCCTATAATGCTAAGGCACCTAAGTATGAAGCCTACCTAAAAACATGTGACTATACATCAGCAATATTATGGCATTCCAGATTTTTACAAGCGCTTGAAACAGTTCAAAAACCAAAAAACTGGCTGCTAAAAGACCCCTGTCATATACAACATATACCTGAACTATTAAAATTTTATCCTAAAGCAAAATTTATATTTATTCATAGAGATCCTGTTGACGCCATTCCTTCAATTAGCAATTTAACAAGCCATATTCGCCTTCCTTTCACAAAAAAAGTTAACAAAAAAGAAATTGGTAACAGTGCTTTATCTTTTTGGGGGAATGCTGTGCATAAATTTCTTGCAGATAGAGCCTTATTAAATAAACAACAATATATTGATATTGATTTTAGTAACTTCATCCATAACCCGATTGAAAGTATTCAAACTATTTATGGTCATTTTGGATTACAGCTCAGCAAAGCAAGCCTGATAAACATAAATCAATATTTAGATGATCAATCTTTAAAGAAAAAATATAAACATGAATATGTTATGAATGACTTTGATTTAAATGCAACTAAAATTAACGAGATTTTTTCTAAGTATATTTCACAATTTAACCTAATATAAAACCAAAATATTCAGTGTAATTTTCTTTATGGTCAACTAAGTGCTTTCATGCTTTTTAGTTTATCTAATATTTTTTCAAAAAATGGTGTCCCATACAAACGATTATGAATATGCTGTGAGATACTTGGTTTATTATTTGACAGCCCTATTCTTTCAATAATGACTAAGCTGTCTTGCAAAGTATGGTCAATTCCTCCATTAGCTTTTATTAAGATATTCTGACTATAGTCTGGAATGAAAGTTAGCGTATCACTATTAAATGAATTATTGGACCCAAATGGAATAGCTAATATTTTATAGTAATTATCTAACTTTTTTAATCGTTGATGTCCTAGCATAATCTGAGATTTCTGCTCCTCTATAGATAAGCTTGATAAAAAAAGATGATGGCTAGTATGATTCGCAAGAGTAACACGGTCATCATTAAGACTCTCTAAATCATTCCAACTAAGATAATATTTTGGAAAATCAGATATTGTAATTAACTCTTGGAGAAGCTTTATCTGCTTAATACTAGAATTTATTCTAATATGATTCCATAAGCCTCCATGCATAGTTTTATTACCGAATGTCTTCTGAATAACCTCATGATCAATTGTTTTTTCAATCAAATGGGATAACAGTGGTTCTGAGAAATAGTTTTGATCTAAGAAGCTAGGATTTAGAAAAATTACATATGGAATGTTATGTTCATCAAGAATTGGTTTCGCATTAGTCACTATGCTATGAAACCCGTCATCAAAGCAAATAACTGCCTTTGGCTTTTCAAAGCTTACTTCGATACTTTCTTTCAATGAAGAGATTGCTTCCTGAATACTGATAACATCAAAGTGTTGTTTTATGAAATTTATCTCGCTCTTAAATCTAGCAGGGGATGATCTAATATTATTAGGTATACTTTTATGTTCTGAAATATCATGCCAATAAAAAAAATATATCCCAGGTTTTAATTTCTTTTGAACGATATCAGATGCCCCTTAGATCAAAAGAAATCAGTAAAACACAATTTTTATTTTTTATATACGCCACAATACATTGAAGCTCTTTTTCTTGAGAAGGAAACAGGAGTATAGGGTGATAACAGCTTATCAAATATGATATGAAGCTTAGGGAAAATCCGCTTATATGGATAGTAATAATGGTTTATATAGTCACCTTGAACTTTTGTATATCCCGCTTCTGCCATGAGCTGATCACATTCACTTCCTGATATTCTATGATGAGAAAAACCTTTATCGTTTTCTTTCGCTAAAGCAATGCCTTTCCAGCGAAAAAATTCTCTATTTGGAACCTGAATAGCTAAATGGCCATTATCTGAGGTTAATTGATAAAGTTTTTCAATAATTGGCTTTAATTCTACAAAATACTCTAAAAATCCTGAAGCTAGAATGAAGTCATAGTCTTGACTATCTTCATATGTTTCAAAGCTTGATTGCACGAGAGAATATTTCTCTTGTTCTGCTTGTGGAAGCTTATCAATAATATCTTTGGTGGCAACTAACATTTGCTCAGAAATATCCATTCCTTTGTATCTAGAAATAGAATTTGGAACAATTGTAACAAAGTCTCCAGAACCACAGCCAACATCTAGCACTGAATCTGGTAATAATGTATTCATAATATCTTTATACCAATCAAAGCGAATGATATATGGAAAATTATTTGAATCTACTTTTTCCCTCAGAAGCGCCTGCCATCTTCCAGTGGATGCATAATCATCAAAGTGTTCTTCAACATTTGGCTTTATATTTGAACTCATATTAATTTCCTATCTTTGTTATAGAGTAAAGAATGACTAAATTTGGAAAGAATATATCAAAATATTCAATGGTTTGAAAAGAAATATCATAAGTTCCTCAGCTAATTATAGAATTTAGAAACTTTTTAGCACTCAAACCTGACTCAATAGCCTCCACTAAAGCAGACCCCACAATCACGCCATCAACAAATCGCTCTAAAAGAACCACATCGCTATTACTTCTTACCCCAAAGCCTGCACAAACAGGAATTGATGATAAGCTTTTAACAGTTTCTAAATAAGTTATAACCTCACTAGAGAGGCTCTGATCTCCACCAGTTACCCCTTTGACAGTGACTGCATATAAAAAACCAGAACTTTTATCCGCAATTTCTTTTATTCGACTTTCAGATGTAGCAGGTGTTACTAATTGAATTAAACCCAAGCCATTGCTGTTAAGAATTTGCCTTAAGTCATCACACTCTTCAATAGGTAAATCAGGGACAATAAAGCCATCTACTCCTGCGGACTTCGATTCTTCAGCCAATTCATTATAGCCAAAAACATATAATGGATTGAGGTAACTCATAAGAACTATTGGTGTATTAATTTGAACTGACTTCAGTTGCTCAAAAATCCATTTCAAATTAACTCCGCTTTCGATAGCTATTTGACTAGATCTTTGGATTGTGACTCCATCTGCCATTGGGTCTGAAAATGGAACGCCAATCTCAATAACATCAGAACATAAAGATAATTCCTCTATCAACTCTAAAAAAGTTTCCTTTTTGGGGTAGCCTGCAGTAATAAATGGGATAATAGCAGAGCCTGTTTTTCTTGCAGTATTAATACTTTCTTCGATTCTTTTTTGCCCTAACATATAAGAATCTCCTTATTCATCATGCATAACCTTGCTTAATGTAGGCATATCCTTGTCTCCTCTTCCTGACAGCCCTATTAATAAAGTTTTACCTGGATTATTTTGAGCCCATTTTTTTGCGCCAACAAATGCATGTGCGCTCTCTAATGCTGGTAAAATTCCTTCGCTGGAACAACATTCTTTTACTTGTTTTAGTGCCTCACTGTCTTGTGCTGAAATATAACTTACTCTGCCTATTGATTGTAAAAATGCATGCTCAGGTCCCACGCCAGGATAATCCAGGCCTGCTGAAACGGAATGTGTCTCCTGGATTAAGCCATCATTATCATGGAGTAACATAGAGTAACTTCCATGAAGAATACCTGGCTTGCCTGAAGCCAATGTTGCAGCGTTATCTCCTAAATTTTGGCTTTTACCTCCTGCCTCAACTCCGATTAGCTCAACTTCTTCATCGCCTAAAAAAGCATGAAAAATACCTATAGCATTCGAGCCACCCCCAACACAAGCGAAAACTGCATTAGGAAGTGCTCCATGTTGACTTAATAATTGTTCTCTCGCCTCTTTCCCTATAATTGATTGCAGTTCTCTTACTAAAAAAGGATACGGGTGAGGCCCCACAACAGAGCCGATAATATAATAAGTATCATCAGGATTAGACACCCAATCTCTGAAAGCCTCATCGATAGCAGCCCTTAGGGTTTGGTCGCCTGCCGTAACAGATACAACTTCTGCGCCCAGTTGCTTCATTCGATCAACATTAGGTGCTTGTCTTGCTATGTCGACAGCCCCCATATAAACAGTGCAAGGGATACCAATCCGAGCACAAGCTGCAGCGGATGCAACACCGTGTTGGCCTGCGCCTGTTTCAGCAACAACTCTTTTTGCTCCTATTTTTTTTGCTAGAAGAGCCTGTCCTAATGCATTATTAATTTTATGAGCTCCAGTATGAGTAAGATCTTCACGTTTCAAATACACTTGAGCGCCCCATAATTTACTAATTGTTTTAGCACTTGTGAGTCCTGTTGGACGCCCTGCCCATTGGTGTAATTCTTCAACCAACTCCTTTTGAAAAGACTCATCATTCAGGTATTGGCGTATACTTTCATCAAGCTTCTTTAATGCAGGCATTAAGGTTTCGGGAGCATACTGGCCTCCAAACTTACCAAAACGTCCATTTTGATCAGGAATTTCTCGGTTGAGTAATTGCTTTAAAAAAATTTTATTTTTGTCATTCATTGTTTTTCTTTTCATCGTATTCACGAACAATTCTAATAAATTGAATAATTTTTTGTTCACTTTTTAGGCCTGGCTCAGACTCCACACCTGAACTAACGTCGACACCCAAAGGACCAACTTTATTCAATACATTTAAAACATTATTGGAGTTAAGTCCGCCAGCAATAATAACGCGCTTTTTTTTGGATACTGCTTTTGAGTGTTCAATATTTGTTAGTTTGCCACTGCCGCTTTTTGTTCCTTCAAAAAGGATGGGTTTTGAGTCGCTAATTAATGAAAGATCCAGACAACCATCATCCCGATATACTTTTAATGATTCAATAGATTTAGGGATATAAGTGTTTAAAAAATCTTTAGCATCCATCTGCAGATAATCTGGCTTAAAAACATCAATTACTTCATTCACCTCTATTGGGGTAGGGTGCAACATAACCGCAACCTTACTGATATGCTGTGGCATTAAATCAGCCAATTGCTTCGCATTTTTTGGCCTTATATATCTGGGTGATTGTTTTGCAAAAACAAACCCTGCCATATCAACATTGTTTTCAATAATACACTCAACAGCTGATACTGTTGTTAATCCACATATTTTAATCAATGTTTTCATGTTAGATGCTCATACTTGCTGCTGCTTTCATTTTCTGTAGTGTTGCTTGGGGGTCTTCTGATTGCATCAATGAAGTGCCTATTAGGGCAGCTCTATACCCCATCTGTATAACCTTTTTGATATCATTGGATCCATAAATACCGCTTTCAGCAACACAGATTGTATTATCAGGCAAATCATTAGCTAGTTTTTCAAAGTTTGCAAAATCAACTCTCAATGATTTAAGATCTCTACAATTCACCCCAAGCAAAAAAGAATCAATAGGTCCATCTGTTTTTTTTATCATATCATTAGCACGCTCCAATTCTGATTGATTAAACACCTCTAATATTGCAAACATCTTATGCTCTAAACACCTTAAAACCATCTTTTCAAGCTGGTCATCATTGAGCATTCCAACAATGAGTAAAACTCCATGAGCACCATAATACCTAGCCTCTGAAACCTGAT
>JAQWQE010000029.1 GCA_029244925.1 Gammaproteobacteria bacterium
AAGAGGCATGCTATTTGTTTTTATACAACACTTTACAAATACGCTCCATCGCTTTGTCAGTCGAGGATAACATTCATATCCAAAAAATAGATTATTTATCCATTTTTTTAATTTTTACTCTATCTATATGATATATATATGTTTATTTTTTTATTTTTAAAATATAATGAAAATATCTAAATTGAGATAGTTTGCTGCGCTTTTTAGACTGACTCTAAAATAATAAGTGCTCGAATTGATACATGTGAAATGGTGGCCAGAGGTGGAATCGAACCACCGACACGCGGATTTTCAGTCCGCTGCTCTACCGACTGAGCTATCTGGCCATTGGTTGCATTATTTTATAGAAAAAAAAATATAATTGATAAAAATTTTACTCATTCACTGGAATATAGTCTTTAGGTCTAGCAGAAGACCCTTCGAATAAAAATTTCTTCATTTCATTTTGCAGATAACTCCTTGAATCAGGATCAACTAATGAAAGTCGGTTCTCATTGATTAACATTGTCTGATGTTCTAACCATAATTGCCAAGCTTCCTTTGAGATCTCATTGTAAATTTTTTCACCCAATTCTCCTGGATAAGGAACTCGATCCATCACTTCTCTTTCATCTTTGAAATATGTGCAAAGTATTTTTTTATTCATGGTTGAATTATAAACTATTTATTATTATTTTTATTGGTGCTGGTAAGCCAAGCTTATGAATATTATTCCTATTGAAGGACTTCATCTGATTATTTAAGTTTTTATAGTGACCTCTTAAATGAATTTCAATTGGATGCATCTCTAAATGATAATGAGAAAAGCTATGCCTTATTACTTCAAGCTTCTTGGTACCAATAAGACTATTGTTAAAGACATTTTTACACCATTTTAATGGGTCTTCCTTGGTATTCACTTGAGGCAGTGACCATAAACCACCCCATATTCCTTGATTATGCCTTTTTTCTAATATAAAGCTCTCGTCTTCAAACCTTATGATTAAAAAGTATTCTGCTATTGTCTTTTTCTTTTTACTTATTTTCTTAGTGGGTAGGATGTGACTTAAATCTTTTTGGTATGCAAAGCAATCAGTATTGCATGGACAACTTCTACAGTTTGGGTTTCTTGGGAGACATACAGTTGCTCCTAGATCCATTATTGCTTGTGTGTAATTTGCAAAATCTTCTTTTGGGGTTATAAGTGTTGATAGCTCCCAAAGTTTTTTATTCACGCCAGACTCACTGTAATGTCCATGAATACCAAAGAAACGAGCTAGAACTCTTTTAACATTTCCATCTAATATAGGTCTAGGCTCAATATTAGAGAGGGATAAAATTGCACCTGCTGTTGAAGGTCCTATCCCTGGCAGTGAAATCAATGCTTCTAAATCCCTTGGGAATCGACCTCTGAAATCATTTTTAATGATGTTGGCGCTAGTGTGAAGATTCCTAGCTCTTGAATAATATCCTAAGCCAGACCATAGAAATAAAACATCATCCATATTTGCTTCTGCCAAAGTTTTCAAATTTGGGAATCTTATGATAAATCTTTCAAAATAATCTATCGCTGTTATTACTTGGGTTTGCTGAAGCATAATTTCAGAAATCCAAGTCTTGTATATGGATGAATTTTTTTGCCAAGGTAGATCTTTTCTGCCATGGGCCTTCCACCATTTGAGTAATGGCTTAGATATTATCTTTTGATAATCTTGTTCCAAAAAAGATAACTTAGCCTGCTATTTTAGTAACGCCAATAAATGCAACTATAAAGATCAGAAAATAAGTTGTATGGACCCAACCCAATGTTGTCTTCATTCCTGAACTAATGGATTCTTCAATTTCTGGACTAGAGCCCTCTGTAGCAAGTCTTTCAAAAGCCAAGCCGAGAGGAAAAAAGGCAATCTCAATGCCTAGGATTGTAATATTAACAAGGCCATATAATCCTACTTTTAGTGCGATAGAATCCACATCTGGTCGAACCTCAAATGGACCCGCGCCTAGGAAATGTGAAACTGAAACGATAATCAGGCCTAAGCCTAAAGATCCCACTATGACTCTATTGATTTTTGATAGCTTCTGACCCCATTCCTTTTCAAGGTTTGCAGCTCCCCCTACATTGATGACCAACCAGGCTATTATAAATGCCCACATCATCATTAATGTTGAGATGCTTGGATCTAGGTAGCCAAGGGATTTTGACAAGTGAACACCCAAGGGTAATGCCATGACCCACATAACTCTTGGTAAAAGCTCAATAATTAGAGCCATCTCCAACATCTTAAATCTAGCTTCAACTCCCAAAGTAGGATCTGTTGATTTCTTGCTGCAAAGCATTACTCCAACATCGGTACCCAGCCAGAAAACAAACATACAGATATGTAAAAACTTCCAGATCTCATATTCAGCCATTCTTCAATCCCCTAAATTATTTTTAGTTTTTCGTAACTTCAGGCTCAACCACTTCGCCATCCTCTTGCCAACAAAAAAGTTCTCCAATATACATTGTTAACATGGTTTTTGCTTCTTCGGATGAATTGTCAGCCTCCAGTGCTTCCAAATTTCTTTGTGCTAACTCAATTGCTCTAGGGATACGCCAAGCCCTAAAAGCTCTGTTTTGTTCCATCCTGACTGAAACACGTGTTAGTTCTAGATAATCTTCTGTCACTGTTACGTCAACACCGGACCACGAAAGACTTTGTTCTGACATTTTTCTACTCCAAAAATTTCTTTATATATGATTATCATTTAATGAAAATATTTTGACAACTCTTTATCAAATAAAAAGTTTAATATACTCTAACCTTACTTAATTTCAAAAAGGAACGATTATGAGACCTCATGTAGAACTTATACAACAAAGTGATCTATGTTGGCATCCAGCAGAAATGCATGGTGGAACGGGAAGAGCTATGCAGCGGAATCTTTCTTATGATGAAGAAGATGGATCATGCTCAACAAAAATCCTATTCGAGACCGCATGGGATCGACTAGGTGGTTACCATGAAGCCGATACTGAATGGTTCGTTCTCGAGGGTAAAGTTAAAATGGGTGATCAAATATTTGGGCCCGGAATGTACTGGAGAGCCCCTGCTGGTCTTAGAGTACCTGAAATATCTGTTGATGCAGGAACTGAAATACTTCTTTTTAGAGAATATGGCGACTGGGGTTTCTCTGTTTCAGAAGCCAATAAAAGTGAATTTATCCCAGAGGGTGGTAACACCGGCTCAGACCAACCAGGAACCTTAACGATTTGTGACTCTACAAAAATGGACTGGATGGATAATATTTATGAAGGTGATACTCAACGCTTCCTGCAGTTAAAAATCCTCTATCATGACCCTTCTCCAGAAGGCGAAAATGAAAAAGGTTTCATTACCATGCTTGGCTGGGCTCCTCCCGGTTGGACAGATGATAGACTGATTCATCATCCCATTTTTGAAGAAGCTTATACTTTAACTGGACACCTTGATTACAATTTTGGAAGATTCACTCCAGGAACCTATTTCTTTAGGCCCGCTAAGGTTAAACATGGGCACTTTGTTACTGGTGAAGAAATGGGGGCGAGTTGGCTCTTTAGACTGGATGGAGCTCTTATTAATTGGGTGACTCTTAATTCACAAGTGATCGTAAAAGGTGATGCTGTTAACTATGATCCTAAAACACAAGGGCCTGTTATGGCAGGTTTACCGGTTCGATCAAAATCAACCGGCCCATGGGATTTAGACGGACAATAGTGAACTATTAAGAAAATATAATATTTATCGGATGATAAGTATTATAATTCTATCCTTGAAATACTCTGGACTTTTATCATGAGCGGAACAATTGATATCGTTGTTAATCTATACACCCCACAAGAGGTTAAGTTGGGTCAAACTGGTTTGGATGAAGATTTTAAAGAACAGGTTAGAATGCCAAAAGAGATGAGAGGGGGTATTACTGTTGATCAGTATTTAGAAAAAATGGATACCGCGGGCATAGAAAGATCTCTTTTGATTGCTGTTCGAGCAGGTGATATCAGAATGCCAGAGTCTTTTGAAGTTCCTTATGAGAGAGTGCATGAAGTTTGTAGTGAGCATCCAAAAAGATTTTCAGGTCTAGCGGGAATAGATCCTTTTAGAGGTATGTCTGGCCTTAAAGACCTAGAGCAAGCGGTCAATGAATATGGTTTTGTGGGGGCTCACCTCTATCCACATTGGTGTGAATTGCCACCGGACCACAGAAAGTATTATCCTTATTACGCAAAGTGCTGTGAACTCAATATCCCAATCATGATGCAAGTTGGTCACAATTTAATTTATTCTAGAAACAGAAGATTGCCAAGTGTTGCTAGACCCATTTTGCTCGATCAAGTTGCTATTGATTTTCCCGAACTAAAATTAATTGGGATTCATATAGGCATTCCTTGGACAGAAGAAATGATTTCAATGTGTTGGAAGCATGAAAATATTTATACAGCGGGCGATGCTTATGCTCCAAAATACTGGCCTAAATCTTTTGTTCATTATGCAAATTCATACGGCAGCCATAAAGTCATGTTTGGAACGGACTGGCCTGTTATCGATCCTATCCGAGCAATAGAAGAAGTGGATCATTTAAATTTAAGAGAAGAATCAAAAAAACTGATGTTAAGAGACAATGCTATAAAAGTATTTAATCTTGAATAATTAATGATGGCTGACTCTATCCAAATACCAAGAACATTTAGACATTTATCTATTCCTGATGGAATCAGAGCTGCGATGTCCAGAAACCCTAATAAAATTGCAATGAAGCATTGGGATCATGAAAGAACTTATCGATCTCTTGTCAATAGAATGGACATTATTACTAATGGCTTGATGCATGATTTTAATTTAAGCAGCAAAGATCACATCGCTATCGTTGCTGGCAATTCAATTGAATATATGGAAATTGTTTTAGGTGCCTCACAAGCTGGTATTCCAATAGCTACAATTAATCCTAAGCTCTCTCCACTAGAAATTCAGGCAATTTGTGATGATGCTCAAGCAAAAGTATTGTTTGTAGACCAAGCTAGTTCTGCCTCACTTTTGGATTGTGAATACGAGACAATTAAAAATATTATAGTTATTGAGAGTCAACTTGAAGACTGGATGAAACAATCCAAACCAATTGCAAATGTGCCTACCGTTCAAGAATGGGATGTTTTTACGATGCCATATACATCAGGTACCACAGGTAAACCAAAGGGTGTTTTAGTTCCACATCGATCCAGAATTCTTACTTTATTTGCTATGGCAGTGGAATATGGATGCTATTCTCCTGATGATCGGTTTTTAGCCATTGCTCCCATGTGTCATGGTGCCGGAATGATATTTTCATTGGCACCAATTTTCTTTGGAGGTTACGCTCAAATCATGGATGGGTTTGACCCTGAACTCATAGTAAAAACCTTTAAATCAGAAAATATAACTGGTTTTTTTGGTGTTCCCACACATTTTCATGGAATTCTTGGTTTGGAAAAAAGCTTGCTCGTTAATCACCAAAGTAAATCTTTAGCAACCATTATTTCAAATGCAGCGGCTCTGCCACAAAAGATCAAAGAAGGCATCATTGAAACATTTGGAGAAGGCATGCTTCATGAAACCTATGGTTCAACTGAAGGAGGGATCATATCCAATTTAAGGCCAAAGGATCAATTAAGGAAGCAACAATGCGTAGGGCAAGCTTTCCCACTAACCTCAATAAAAATTCTAAATGAAGAAGGTGAAGAATGTGGACCGGAAAAAGTTGGAGAATTGTTTTCAACAAGTCCTTATTTATTCAATGGTTATTGGAATAGACCGGAAGAAACTGAAGAAGCACTACAATCAGGATGGTTAACAGTAGGTGATCTAGCTAAAAAAGATAAGGATGGCTATCTGTATATTGTCGACCGAAAGAAAGATATGGTTATTTCAGGTGGGGTCAACATCTACCCTAGAGAAATTGAGGAAGTCATGTTTGGTCACCCTAATATCAATGATGTTGCTATTGTTGGTGTGGCTGATGAAAAATGGGGCGAATCACTGAAGGCTTTTATAGTGACAAAAGATAAAAAAAGCCTCAAGCCAGAAGATTTGGAAAAATTCTGTAAGGGCAAGATATCAAATATTAAAATTCCTAAAATCATCTCTCTTATTGACTCGATACCTAGAAATGCCAATGGAAAGGTACTAAAAACAGAATTAAGAAAAAAGACTGATGGCTGAAAAACAAATTACAGTTGATTATTACTTTGATTACTCTTGTCCTTGGACATACCTGAGTTACAAAAGACTGAATCAAACTGTTTTAAGAACTGCATCCCTTATTAGATGGAAACCAATTGAGATTGCATATGTCCGTTCATTAATTAAGAAAAAGGAAATGGAGATCCCTCAAGCAGTATCTAACTATCGAACCAAGGATCTTCAAGACTGGGCAACTTATTGCAGTCTTAAAATTGAAATACAAAAAGACACGGATCATTGTATTGCAAGAAAAGCACTGCAAGGTGCTTTTCTTGCAATACAAAAAAATAAGATATATGAATATAGTGACTTGGTATTCAAGTCTTACTTTGGAGAGTGTTTAGATATATCTGATATTGAAATATTACTAAATATAGGTAAAAAATCAGGGTTGGATGAACAAGAATTTCTATCGATAATTGAAACCAATCAATTTGATCAAAAATTGAAAAGCAATGCTGAAGAATTAATCGATAGAGGTGGTTTTGGCTCACCCACCATGTTTGTTGAAGATAAAATGTTCTTTGGCAATGATCGGATGAATTTAGTTGAATTTGCTATCGGTCAAGCAAGTGGAAAAATATTGGTTATTCCTGGGCAACATAACTCTTAAAAGAAACTTTGTGTTAAATTAAATTTATGGATAAACAGATAAAAACTTCTAGGCGAAATTTTTTAATCGGAGCTGGTGCTGGTATTTCTCTCCATTACTCGAATGCTGTAATTGCTCAAGATAATAAAATTACTTATCGATCTTGGGAAGACATTGCTAGAAAAAAATGGACTTGGGATAGCATCACTCATTCAACGCATGGAACCAATTGCACAGGCCAATGTGCGTTCAATGTTTTTGTGAAAAATGGTGTCGTATGGCGAGAAGAACAACAAGGAGAATATGGATCATCCAGTGATGCCCCAGACTATGGACCTAGAGGATGTCAAAAGGGTTTAAGCCACTCAAGATACATGTATGGCAAACAAAGAATTCTCTACCCATTAAAACGAGTGGGGGAAAGAGGCGAAGGAAAATGGGAAAGGATCACATGGGATCAAGCCATGCTTGAAGTGGCGGATAAATTCCTAGATTACAGTATTGAGCATGGACCGGAATCAATTACCTGTGGACTTGGCACACAAATGGTTATGAAAAGAGCATCTTATGCTAGCTTGCTAAGATTTGCGAATATCAGTGGTGTTCAAATGCCTGAGGCATTTGCAGGTGTTGGTGACTTATTCTCAGGTGCACATATTACATTTGGTCATGTCACCTTGGGCAACACCATGGCTGAAATATACAAATCAAAATGTTGCTTGATTTGGTTCTGCAATCCAGCTGTAACTCGTATTCCAGATGCTCATTTTTTCTGGGAAGCTAAATATAATGGCACTGAGGTTATTTCAATCTCACCAGACTTCAATCCTACCGCTATGCATGCAAGTAAGTGGTTAAACCCAAAGCCTGGCAGTGATATAGCTTTAGCCATGGCTATGGTTAATACCATACTGGAAGACAAAACTTACGACTCTAATTACATGAAAGAACAATCAGATCTGCCCTTCTTGGTGAGAAAAGATAATCTTAAATACCTAAGAGAAACAGATTTTTCAAACACAACTGATGCAAAAGATAATCTATTTTATGTTTGGGATCTTGCCAGTGAATCGTTGGTTGCTGCACCAGGAACGGGAACACCGCCAGTGGCCCCAGGAACACCAGAGCATCTCATTCAAATGCCTTCAATTGCCTTGGAAGGTATAGATCCAGCATTAGAGGGAGAATGGACTATTGAAACCAAAAATGGTCCTGTAGAAGTAACAACCATCTTTGAATTAACCAAAAGAAGGGCCGCCGAACACACACCGGAAATGGCAGAAGAAGTTACAGGTGTCAATGCGGAAGTAATTAGAGAAGTTGCTAGAAAATTTGCATCAGCAAAGCCTGGAATGATTTATGCTGGCTATCGCGCTTCAAAATATATACATGGAGACCTTCTACAAAGAGCTTTCTTTTTATTACTATGTATTACAGGCAATACAGGTAAAGAAGGTGGTGGTCTCACCATCACAAATCTAGCAAAAGACGATGCTGTATTTCCATTTGCAATGAAAAATCCAGCTGCTGCTTTTAGAGTGGCGACTCTATCAAGGTGGGATTATGTTCATGCCAATATGAAAGAATTTAATGAAGACATCTATGGAAAAAAATTAGCAGACGAAATGGATGATTATTTTAACCAATCTGTTGAAAATGGTTGGTTTCCAGACTACTCGAAAGTTCCGTGGAAAATGGGGATATTCTCAGGAACAAATGCAGCAGCTTGGCGTTCATCTGGGAAGCGTTGGAGAGAAACCGCTTTTGGTAAACTCGATACTATAGTCACTTTTGCAACAGATATGGGCACAACATCAATGTACTCAGACTATGTTCTACCGATAGCTCATCATTATGAAAAACATGATTTTCATTTAGAGCCGAGAACACCCTTTATGCAGGTAATTGATAAGGCGGTTGAGCCTTTGGGAGAATGCATTGATGATTGGGCTGCTTATGAGAAACTTACTAAAGCTATAGCACAAAGAGCGAAAGAGAGAGACCTCCAGCCAATTGATGACAATGTGATAGGAGTTCCAATAAAACGAGACTTTAAAAAATATCATGATGACTATACAGACAACGGAACCATCACATCAGTTAAAGAAGTGATTCAATTTCTTCTCGATAATACAAGTGGCATACAAAATGTTTCTTATGACGAGCTCGCTGAGAAAGGATTTATTAGAAACAAAGGTTCAGAAACAACAATGCATAGTAAGGAATCTCCCTATTACTCTGATATCTTTGACAGCGTCAATGAAAAAATTGGATATAAAACTCTCACTCATCGACAACAGTTTTATATTGACCATGAATGGTTTTTCGAATTTGATGAAGTGCTACCGAGACATAAGGATGCGCTTGTCAATAAAGGTTATCCAATGAAGATGCTTATGGGACATGCAAGACATGGTATTCATAGTATGTGGAGAGACGATAGTTTCCTGCTGAGTTTACAAAGAGGCGAACCTGATATTTATATCAATCCTGATGATGCAAAAAGTAAAGGAGTCAGTGATGGTGAGCTGATTAAAGTACACAATAAGGCTGGTTCATTTATAGCTCAAGCTCATGTCACATCAGCAATGGGGCGAAATATGCTTTATATGTATCATGGCTGGGATCCAATGATGTTTAGAAATAGACAAAATTTTGGTGCAGTGGTTCAAACAGGTGGGCTTATTAAGCCTACATCAATTGCTGGAGGGTATGGCCATCTGGGCTGGAAACCTTTTGGTTATGAACCTAATCATACTTTTCATTACTACACTTGTGATTTTGAGAAATATGTTGATAACTAGTATCACCAATAACTCAGGGCACTTGCATGAGCAAATTGGTTTAAACCTTTAAGTAAATAGGCATTGTTTAAAACACTTCTTCTCTTGGCACTGGTTTCAAAAATAGAAAAATAAGAGCCGCAAGAATGATAGGTATAACACCAACTATCGTATACGCCATATTCCAACCGTAGGCTGTAGCAGCATATGTGATGGCTAGCGGTCCTAAACCGAAACCTAAATTAATACCTAAAGTTCCACAAAAACTAGCTCCAGTGGCTCTGACTTCAGCTGGAAAGTTTTCAGCAATAAAGGTGGCCATAACTGCATAGGCACCATAAAAAAATAAGGTCATTAATCCATAACTGATCAAAACCTTATTCCAAGAATCAGCAAACCAGATTAAATAAACAAAAGCCAAGCCACCAAGTAGTGCCCATAAAATTATGGTGTTCCGTCTTATTAAGAAAAATTCACCCACAATTGCAGCTGCAATATAACCAAATGAACCTATTCCATAAGAAAGCCCTACTATCTTAATTGCATCAGAGAATTCCCATTCTCTGGCTTGTGTGAAATAAAGCACCAACATTAAAGTGCTGCCATAAGCAAACGCATATAGAAATTGTCCAGAGAATAAGAGCAAGGTCTTTCTTCTAAATTGCTTCGAAAATAATATCAAAGTGCTAGGTTGTGGTTGATCATCTGTTTTCTTATCTTGAGCTGCAAGCCATGCTTTAGATTCTGGTAAATACTTATGGATAATCCAACCGTAAGGCACAAATAAAAATGCTAAAAGAAATGTGTATCTCCAGTTAATATCCAAAGTATCAATCATAAATACCACTAAAATTGATGCAAAAAACCATCCTAATGGAAAACCAATTTGCAAAATACCTGTAAACAAACCCCTAAACCTTGGTGGTGAAGATTCTGTGACTGTTGTCAGAGTAATAGGTGATTGAGCACCTGCTGCCGTAAATCCAAGCGTCCTAGCAGCTAATACAGCTAAAGTATTAGGTGCAATAGCCAAATAAGCGACAAAAATAGGCGTTAGAAATGTTGAAATCAATAATGATTTTTTCCTGCCTATGCGGTCAGTTAAAACTCCAACTTGTGTGCATAGAATGCCAGATATAAAAAATGTGATCGCAATATACCAGCCCACATCTGTAAGTTTCCATCCAAAATCAGTTTGAAATTTTTCACTCACTAAAATAAAAATAGAATGATCTAGATTTGCAAAAGTTACTCCAATCAAGCAGATAAAAAACACCTTATAAGACGATCCCGGTATTTGCTTGAAAGACTCCATTAAATTACTTTCTTGATTACTAACATTATTTTCTTGATTCATAAGCTCCTCAAATATGTATGTCTTGTTAACTCACCAATATATGTTTTAATAATATTAACAAGTTAGAACTTTATTTTTATCATTTAAATTGAAATAAGTAATTATGATGCTTCAATATTCAGCAGTTGGAATACAAAATGAGTCCCATATGGCGCTAGACATTAGTGACTATTGGAAAGACTTAGAACGTTTAGAAACAAGCATTGGTTATGCTGTATGGAATTGCAGCCTAGACCTTCCAGTAAAACTGGTTACCATCTCTGAAGGTGGAATTGGTGGTTGGTGTTTAGGAGGTGGAGATGAGCATATTCGGATTGCTCGTGAAGTGGTTCCAGAAATCCCAGGGAAAGAAACAGAGTTTTTAGGAAAAATTTGTAAAGAACATGGCATTTATCTTATTGCTCAAATGATAGCAAAAACTCCAGACATCATGAAAGATAGAATCTTTAATATTGCTTTTATTATTGATCCTAAGGGTGAGGTCATTCATCAACATATAAAAACTTCTTTCTATCAGAGAGAAACAAACACTGCTCCGAGTGATATATGGAATGTCTATCTAGAAAAATATGGTGATGATCCAGAAAAACTATTAGAGGCATTATATCCAGTTGCAAAAACTGAAATTGGTAATATTGGCACATTAATCTGTGCTGAAGGCAGTTATCCTGAGGCAGCAAGAGGTCTTGCATTAAATGGAGCTGAAATAATTTATAGATCTCAATATCCCAAACCATGGATGGGGAATCAGATGAATCAGATTCAAAATCAGTCTCATGCGATCTTCAATACTTGTTATGTGCTTGCCCCAAATATTGGAGGAATTTATATGCCTGGAGGGGAGGATTTCAAAATGAGTAACGGCCGAAGTCAAATTATTGATTATCGTGGTCAGATTATTTCCGAGTATCTTAGTGGAGGAGAAGCCTTGGTGAGTGGCATTCTTAATATAGATGGTCTTCGTGATTTTAGAGTCAGGGGGCAATGGCAAAACTTAGCTAAAGATATGAGAGTAGAAGAATATAAAATTATTTATGATGCCATGATGGCAAAAGGTGGAATTTACCCTAAAAATCTTTGTATGGATGAACCCCCTTTTACTGAAGAAGACCAGTTGGAGTTAGTAAAAAATCAAGTTAACAAAATGGTTGCTATGGGAATATATACCCCTCCCCCCGATTGGAAGCCATTGGAAGTCAGCGAAAAAGTTCAAAGCCGTATTGAAAAAGCAAAAGATATAAGTTAGTGGCCTAATTTAGATTATTATAATTTTTATGTTCTGGAAACTGATAAACCCAATTACGATTGCGATAGCAAATTCATTCTTACATGGATTAATAAGTGCAAATATAATTGTCTTATATTTCAAAGGGGTTAAAACTGGGAAAGATTATGCCATTCCTGTTAGTTATCTTGAAAACCCAGAAGGCAGGCTGAGTTGTGTAACAGATCGACCATTTATTTGGTGGAGAAACCTAGTCAATATAGAAAAAATAAAACTGTTGTATAAGGGGAACCTGATTGAAGCTGAGGTTGATATTGAGGTTGATGATAATAAATTAATTGCAGATCAATTAGAGGCTTTGTGTCTACACAGCAGGATTGATGGCTTGTTTGCAGAAGTTGGTTATAAGAATGGCAAACCCATAAGAAAAGATGTAGAAAAAACAGCAGGAAAGATGACGCTTATTCAGCTAAGAATTGATAAACCTTAAACTTACTGCTTCCTTTCTTGGGACATTCAATTGATCCAAAGGATGAGGTAAGACAGAACTTTCACTTAACTTCTCTGGGTTTCTAGCAAATGACATCTCTATTGCTCTAGGATTGCCCTGATCATCAATCCTGTTATTGTTTGGATGAACATGCACTAATGTAAGCTCAAAATTATTAATGAAAGTTCTTATTTCATCTATGTGATCATAAATATTATGAAACTCTATAACCATTCCAGATAAAAGTTCTGAATTTAATATTATTTCATCAAGAATTTGATACTCGTAACCTTCTATATCGATCTTAAAAAAAATGGGTTTTTCTTTAATCCGTTCTAATGTTTTTTTTACATTGGTATAGTCTTTTTCTTCAGCACCAATTTTTTCATAAAATAGCACTGCTTTACCTCTAAAAAAACGCATAAATTTTTTGTATATTTTAACTGCGTTATATGGGGCCTTGAATCGACCAATTAAAATACTTAAAAAACTTTTAATAAAAAACTTAGGCCAGAAAAACCCTCTCACTGAGTGATCATAGGCATTTACCACTATGTCTTTATGAGCAATAAAATCTTCTTCAAACATCCAATTCTTTCCAATACCCATGGAAATGAGTGCTGCGGTTTGTTCTATAGATTTTGATTCAACAAGGTAACCACCGTCATTATTTTTTCCTAAACGAATAAGTTGATAAGATGCTTTAGGTTTAAATTCTTTTGGTAACAAGATATAAATTAATCCTTCCTTTTAGAGTAGACCCCTCTATCAATGAGAGTTTTAATGGTTTCTTTAAAAACTTTTCCGGCATCAGCATGCTTCATAGGTGGTAAATTTTTTGGCCAAATTTCTTTTTCATACATCTTGCTAAAAATCTCAGTTTTTAAGTATGGGATCCAGTTTTGAAACTTTGCATTTTCCCTATAATATCTTAGAGCATCTATATTTATCTCTGATGCAACATACGTGTCTCCAACTATATTATTACTAGCTAAGATAGTACCTTTATAATCAATAATTGAAGACCTACCACCTAAAGCGCCATCAATTGTCGTAGGCGAATCATTATTCTCACCTGGCATTATTAACGAGCCAGTATTGGGTGCAATCATGTATGCGGTGTTATCAATTGCCCTTGATCTGTTTTGTACTTCGAATATCTCTCTAGATACCCACGGTTCTGGTAATGATGCCCTATACAATATTTCTGCTCCATTTAAGGCAAAAGCACGAAATACTTCAGGGAATGAACCCTCTACACCTACTGTACCAGCAATATTACCTATCTTTGTTTTTGCAACAGGAAAGAAGGCCTCCAAGGAATCCCCATGTTGTTCTATCCATTGATCATATACATCATGAGGTGTTGTTGAATGCTCAACAAAAACTACAATATTCTTATGATGCTTATAAATTACATCTCCATTGTCATCTATAATAAACACAGTATTAAAAAATCTATCTTTATATTCAGGTAGCCTTTCTTTAAGCTGACCAATAATAAAAGTATTTTTTGATTTCGCATATTCACCTAAGAAGTCGGTCTCAAAACCTGGTATTTCAGCAGCCATAGTATTCGCATATTGTGCTTGATCCATATCCATAATCTCATCAACAAATCCTTGTATAGCACCTTCGCCAAGCGCAATTAAGCGAACAGGTAGTTCAAGTGAACACATATGTGTGACCATATCTATCATATTGCCTATGTGCTTGAGGTTTACGTTCACTTCGTCACGAGTTGATACGTGTTTTACTTTTGTTTGCAGGCCTACTGCTAAATATGGATCAATCATTTTTATCTCACTTTAATTTACTAAAGATAATCTTTTAAATTAATTTGATCAATACCTGGAACTATTGGTTTTACTAGCTCATCAAAATAATCCATATCTTTTGTAGCATCTATACCTACTCTAAGAGAGGTCTTGTCTGGTAGAGCTGCCCTATCTATTTCCCATGTAATAAAATCTGAGAATAGGTGCATTTTTTCTGCTCTTCCCATTCGAGTCCATGTAGCCCACTCCACATCATCCATATTATTAATATCAATATCATCATCAACAATGATCACTCTTTTTGCCATCCAAGAGAGATTAAAAAAACCTAAACTTAAATTAAATGCCTTATTAATAATCTCTGCAGGTTGATCATCCGATGACTTTTTAATGGCTATAACAACATGCATTAAGGGTCCTATTTTTGTATCAAAATGGATCGCAACATCATTTACAAATGAGAAGCTTTCTTTTATTTTTGCACAAACACCTTTAGATAAACCATAAATAGTTAAATACCCTAAGTTATTATGTTCCTTTGCTCTACCTGCCATTACATTATAGAACATTGCATCTTTTCTCTTCATAATGGAAGTAACTTTACACATTGGAGCATCTTCAGTCCCGTACTGATTCCCAAATTCTCCAAGGGTATTTTCTATCATATTATTTAAATCAACTTTTGCCTCAATCACTATTTCGGATTCTATAGGTATAGGTAAACCGCTGTCTGGGCTTAGTATGGTTTCGATGCCTTTTCCAATCATTCCACCAGCAACCTCTAATTCCGAAACATCATCTGGGCATTTAGAAGCTGCTGCCATAAGCAGTGGTGGAGGGGCACCAATAACCATAGCTACTGACATTTCTTTATTATTTTCTCGATGCCAATCATAGCTTTTCCTAAGGTCGCTTAGACCACTGGCATTAATAAGAAGATGCTTTTGATCAACAATCATACAGCGATAGAAACCCACATTAATTACCCCATTTGGTTTTTTAAAAATACCTACTGCAGAAGTAATAAAAGGTCCCGAATCTAACTCAAAAAAAGTAGCCACTGGAAAATCCATTAGATTAATAGCATCATCGATAAATATTTCTTCTGAAATAGGCCCTTTATCAAGAACAATATTCTCTATAGGATTAGCGACACCACTTAAGACTCTTCCTCCTGCATCATCGAAAGAATATTTTTCAGAAGCATCTGGATTGAAGATCAAACCGTATCGATCCATGGAAGTAAAAATGCCGCCAACTGATGGATGTTTGGCTCCTTTAACATTTTCAAAAATAAAAGCTTTGCCCTCTTCCTCCAATTGTTTCATTAAAGCTGGCATTTCAAATTTAGGATCTACCTCCTTAGATATTCGGACTAAGTCTCCCTTTTGGTCTAAAAGATCAAGTACTTCTCTAAAATTTCTGTTTGTCATTGTTGTCTCATTTTATGATTTGACTAGCTTACAATACGGTTAAAAAATTAGCTAATAGCTTATGTTTTAGTTTATTAGAAATGTATCTATGAAAATTGTTTATCTATTGATAATCTATTGATACAGAAGAATAAGATAAAGGAATTATTATGAAAACAAAAGCAGCATTAGCTCTAAAAGCTGGTGAAGATTTAGTTATAGAGGAAGTTGACTTAGACGGCCCTCGTGAGGGAGAGGTGTTAGTTGAGATTATGGCTACAGGAATTTGCCATACCGATGCATTTACATTATCAGGAGAGGATCCTGAAGGTATTTTTCCAGCTATATTAGGCCATGAAGGCGCTGGGATAGTTAGGGAAATAGGTAAAGGTGTTAGTAGTGTAAAAGTAGGTGATCATGTCATTCCACTTTATACACCTGAATGCAGAGAATGTAATTTTTGTATCAATCCAAAAACAAACCTATGTCAGTCAATCAGAGAAACACAAGGACAAGGACTGATGCCGGATGGTACTTCGAGATTTACATTGCAAGGTGAAAGTATTTATCACTATATGGGTTGTTCAACATTTTCTAATTTCACAGTTTTACCTGAGATAGCAGTGGCTAAGATTCGTGAAGATGCCCCATTTGATAAAGTTTGTTACATCGGTTGTGGTGTAACCACAGGAATAGGTGCGGTTGTATTTGATGCAAAAGTAGAGGCAGGATCTAATGTTGTGGTTTTTGGACTAGGAGGAATAGGGTTGAATGTAATTCAAGGTGCACAAATGGTGGGTGCTAACAAGATTATAGGTATCGATATTAATGAAGATAAAACTACTCTTGCAACACAATTTGGAATGACGGACTTTATTAATCCAAATAATGTTGATGATGTAGTAGAAGCAATACTTGATCTAACAAATGGTGGTGCTGATTATTCTTTCGAATGCATAGGGAATGTGAATACAATGAGGCAAGCTCTTGAATCCTGCCATAAAGGCTGGGGTGAATCGATAATAATTGGTGTTGCTGGAGCAGGACAAGAAATATCAACAAGGCCATTTCAGTTAGTAACAGGAAGAGTATGGCGGGGATCAGCTTTTGGAGGTGCCAGAGGTAGAAGTGATGTACCAACAATAGTAGATTGGTATATGCAAGGTAAGATCAATATTGATGATCTAATAACCCATACAATGCCATTGGATGAAATAAATAATGCATTTCATTTAATGCATGAAGGAAAATCAATACGATCTGTTGTTCTGTATTAGTATAATGTGTTCTTATATATGTAACTGTTATATATAGTTATTTTTTTTTATTATATGATTTTATATATATAGCATACATATATTACGTATTATTTATGAAGTACCTTAATGGTTCACTAATACCAGGCATTTTCATAGGTGAGAAGCTTTCTAGTCTTTTATGCACTACATCTAAAGATTTTATAAGCTCAATGGTGCTAATATTATAATCACTAAGACTATTAAAAGATGAAGTCTTATTATTTAAACCTAGTAAGTAGTAATAGTGATGGGTAGGTATTGCAGATTCATTAATTACTTTTGTAAATGTTTTCCTAATTGCTTCAGGAAAAACAACCCAATCTAGATCTACTGAATACTTAATAAGTGATTTTCTAATATTTGAGAGTGGCTTGGTAGGCTCCTTAAGATTATAAAAAATGTACTGATCTTCATTTTGAACTAAACTTTTTATTCTAAGTAATGACATTTCATACAAAACATCCTCAATGTGATTATTGATTGGAAACAACTGTATAAAACTCTTTTTTTCTATCTTAATAAATTTCTTATTGGTCACCTGGCTCCATTTCATTTTTAATACATCATTTTTCTTCATACCAGTAATTAACATCATGTAAATTGCATACTTTGTAATTAGATTTACCTTATGAATATTCAGAGGATCCCATAGTTGATAAATAAATTTAGGCAACTCATGCTTTAAATCCATTTGAATGTTTCTTTTATTATTACTGTACTTAAGCTGAACACTATTAACTGAATTAATAGGATTAGAATGAAAATCTATATAATTTTTAGTTACAGCATATGAAAATATTTTAGTTAATAAAATCATTGCACTATTAGCAGATGATGGCGTATTAGATATGGACACATACCAGTCATTAATAAGATCATGTGTAATAGCGATAATATTAAGTTTGTGAAATTTCTTTAACTTATTCCTGAGAAGATAGTCCTTACAATGATTAAAGTATAAATCTGAGTATTCTTTATTATTCTTTTTTTCATTTAAGTACTGCATTGCAATATCTTCAAAAAATAAGGTTTTAGAGAACTGTATAGTTTTTGTTTTCTTTATAAGATTAGGATCCAAACCTTTTTCAAGCAATTTTGTGGTTTGATAGTGTTTATCAAGTGCTTCTGAAATACTCAGCTTAGTAGTTGGGCCATGTGTTATCGTTCTTGGATTTCCACCAAAACGTATTCTTCCATAAGTAATATAAGAAATTCTTCCCTTTGGATTTACCTTTAGCCTAAGACCTGGATACTTAGTGAATGTTATAAAATAAGGACTTTCTTTTAAAGCTATCGCATCTATAAAATTATTATCTAGTGTATCTGATACTATATTCATAGATATAGCATACTATTTATTACATATATTTTATATTTATTTTTTTATCTTGTTGATTTATATGTTTTTTTTGTTTTTTTATATATTTTTCATAAAATGTGTTCTAAAGAAAAACATCACCGCCATTTGGGCTTAAGCATTGTCCAACGAAATGGTTTGCAGCTTCTGATGCAAGAAAGACATAAGAGGGGACTATTTCACTGACTTTTGCGATTTTACCCTTTGGTATCCCTGATTTTATATCATTTAATATTTCCATTGGTACATCGGCTAACATCCTAGTTTCTGTAGCTCCTGGTGCTACGCAGTTTGCACGAATATTTTTATTACCAATTTCTAATGAAAGTGATCTGGTAAATGAAAGTATTGCTCCCTTTGCAGCTGTATAATGTGAAAATCCAGCACTTCCTTTATAAGCCAGTTGTGATGCTGTATTTATTATCTTTCCATAGTTCCTCTTATACATTATTTTTAGAACCTCCCTTGTGCATAAGAAAGTACCTTTTAAATGAATAGAAATAAGTTCATCCCACATATTTGATGTCATCTCATGCACGAGGGCACTAGTTGCTATTCCTGCGTTGTTAACAAGTATGTCAATAGTTCCATGATTGCTATTTACTTCATTAATCATTGATATTACTTCATTCTCTTTTGAGACATTCGCTTGAATTATTTGAGATTGGGGTGAAAGTTTAATTATTTTTTTAAGAACATTTTGAGCATTCTGAAGCTCGGATTCATCTGGATAGTTTATTATGACTGTAGCTCCTTCATCTGCAAATGCTTCTGCCACTCCAGCTCCAATACCTGTGGATGATCCTGTTATTATTGCAATTCTATTTTCTAATGCTGACATATTATTACTTATTTTTTGATGTGTATTTTTGTTCGTATTCTAGTATTAATCATTATGATTATTAACTACCATGAATATAGCATATGAAAATCGTTATTTTAATTTATGAAAAATAATATCAGAACCAGAACAATTACAGCTTCTTGCTATCATGATGAAAACTTCTTTAAGAAAGAAGTAGCAACTATCTTCAATCAAGAATGGCAATGGGTTGGAAGATCTGAGATGTTAAAAAAGCCAGGTGACTTTATTACAACTCAGATAGCTCATTATCCTATAATTCTTATCAAAGATAAATCTAACAAAACATTAGGATTTCATAATGTTTGTAGGCATCGTGCATCAAAAGTAATACTTCAGTCTGAAGGAAACTGTAAAAAAATCATATGCCCATATCATGGGTGGAACTATAACTTAGATGGCAGACTCTCAAATCCTTCTAACTTTTTTGGATCAAATGATTTTAACCATAAAAATCATTCTCTTTACCCAATTAATATTGAAGAAAAATATGGTTTAGTTTTTGCAAATCTGGATCCCAAATCCGATGCACTTGATAAATGGTTGGGTATTTTCTCAAACACTATTGATCAACATTATAGTGATGATTTTATATTTCATAATGAGCTATCTTTTGATGTTCATGCAAATTGGAAAACGTACATTGATAACTATCAAGAGGGATATCATATCCCATCTGTCCATCCTCAATTAAATCGCGATGTGATATGGGAAGAGTACTCTATTAATAATAGTAATAACTGCAGTATTCATTCAGTTCCTGAAAGAGCCAATAGCAGACAGCCTGGCAGTTTTGGCTGGATATTTCCTAATTTTATTTTCAATGTATATGGCCGAGGAATTGTCTTTCAAAGAATTGAGCCAATTAAACCAAAATGGTGTAGAGTGGTTTATAATTTATTTAGACCATTAGATATATCAGCTGATGATTTTGAATCCAATGAAGGAAAATATCAATTAGAGGTAAGTCTAGAAGATCAGAATTTAATTCCAGACATTCAACAAAATTTACAAGCAGGAATATATAAAACTGGTCCTTTAAGTATGAAATATGAATCTAGCGTAGCTTTTTTTCATGATTTATTAATAAAAAAAATGAGCAAAGGAGTATAAAATGATTTTACTAACAGGTGCCACTGGTAAAACAGGGTCAGCAACAGCAATAGAATTATCCAACCTAAAAGTTCCCTTTAGAGCGCTTATAAGAAGCGAAGAAAAGCGTGATGAAATAGAGGCTTTGGGTGGTGAAGTCATTATTGGATCGGCAGAAAATAGGGAAACTATTGACCAGGCTATGATGGGTATTGAAAAGCTACTTATTATTTTACCTAATTGTGAAAATCAACTAGAAATGGAAATGCAATTAGTTGATTCAGCAAAAGCTGAAGGTGTTAAACAGATTGTATACATGTCTTCAGTTGAAGCTGATGAAGAATGCACTAGCCCAATACCTAAACTTCATTGGGATACAGAGGTCTATATAAAAGATTCTGGCCTGCAATGGACTATGATTAAACCTAATTTTTACATGCAGAATTTTATTGGCTCAGCTAAAACAATTGTTGAACAAAATAAATTCTTTCTTCCTATGAGTGAAGGAAAAACAGGGATGATTGATACTCGTGATGTAGGTAAAGTTATTGCTAAGGTTCTGTCAGAAGAGGGTCATGAAGGTCAAAGTTATCAAATAACTGGCCCAGAGATTTTATCGTTTTATAATGTTGCTGAAAAATTCAGTTCTGTTTTAAAAAGAGAGGTTTTGTATGTGGATATGCCCATGGATGCGTATAAAAATATCTTATCTCAATTCCTTACCAATCAATGGCATTTGGATTCAGTGATCGATCTTTTTGCTGGAATTGCAGAAGGGGGAATTGAATATAACACAGATACATTTGAAGAGCTTATTGGAACTCCGCCTAGATCTTTAGAGGACTTTATTGAAGAACATAGAAATCTCTACACTGCTTAAATAATCTAAGTTTTCTAGTTCTGTTCTTGCCATCCCTTCCTTACTATAATATAAGAAAATAGTATTGAAGGAACGCCCATAAAGGCTGCCAATAAAAAGAAATTGGACCAACCATAATTATCAACAAGTTGTCCTGAAAAACCACTCAGTGTTATGCCTAAAAAAAACATGATTGAAGTAAATAAGGCATATTGTGATGCAGCATAATACCTATTGGTTAAGCTGGAAAGGAAGGCTATAAAAATCGATCCAGAGAATCCTAGGGCAAAATTATCAGCACTAATAGTAAGAATTAAAATCTCTATATTTGGGCCCATACTTTCAAGCAATAGAAAGAATAGGTTTGTAAATGCCAACAAAATACTGCTTATGATTAAGGGTTTGGATATACCATATCGGACAACTGAAAGCCCTCCGATAAATGTGCCTAAAACAGTTACTGCAAAGCCAAATACTTTTGTAATGGTTGCAATGTCACTCAAATTAAAACCTATATCAATATAGAAAGGATTAGCAACAACATTAACCAATAGATCGCTCATACGATACACTCCGATAAATATAATCAACATCAAGGACCAACTGCCATTTCTTCTAAAAAATTCCATGAAAGGCTCTAATATAGAGTTCCTAAATGAATAACCTACTTTGCTCAATGGTTTGTTATTAAAAGGCTCAGGAATCAATAAAACTGTTATTACTCCAACCAGCATCAAAGGGGCTAAAGCTTGATAGGCAATTTTCCAAGAATAGTAATCAGCTAAATATAAGGCACCTGCAGCAGAAAATAAATATGAAATTCTATAACCCAATTGATAACTAGCACCCATAGCTCCCTGATATTTATTACTAATAATTTCAACCCGATAAGCATCAATAGCAATATCTTGAGTGGCTGATGCAATAGCTATCCCTATGCATATTATTGCTAATAGACCAAGTTCAGTTTGGGGGTTTATATTAGGAATAAAAAGTAACCCAGAAAAGATCAATACTTGGGAAAGGAGTATCCATGATCTTCTTTGACCCAATACTCTGGATAAATATTTAATAGAAACATTATCCAGAATAGGAGCCCATAAAAATTTTATTGCATAGATCATGCCCACCCATGCAAACATCGTAAGATCAGTCATACTAATCTTCACGGAAGCCAACCAAGCAGAAAGGCTGGCAAATAATAATGGGTGAGGTAAACCAGCAGAAAAGCCTAAAAAAGTCATCCGAATTACTTCCGGTTTTAAATAGATTTTTAAACCTAGCTGTGTCACTTCTTGCTTGCTAGAATTCATAATCATACTGATTAACTAATGGAGCATGATCTGAGAATTTTTGCTCTTTATAAACATAAGAATCCATAACACTTCCTTCAAAATGGCTTGTTAGAATCTGATAATCAATTCGCCACCCAACATTATTCTGGTATGCTTTTCCTCTATTGGACCACCACGTATACTCATGATCATTTTGATTAACTTCTCTAAAGCTATCAATGCAAGCTAAATCATCAAAAATAAAATCCAGCCAGGCTCTCTCTTCAGGTAAGCAACCAGAATTTTTTTGATTGGCTTTCCAATTTTTTATATCTACTTCTTTATGAACAATATTTACATCGCCACAAAATATATAGGGCTTCTTATTTTTGATAGTCTTTTTTAATAAGTTGCTGAATTGATCCAAAAATTGATACTTTAGATCTTGTCTTGTTGTGCCGGTAGTACCAGAAGGAAAATAAACTGAAGCAATACTAAAGTTATCAAAACTACATTCAATATACCTCCCTTCATGATCAAACTCTTTTGAGTCTAATCCTTCTATAATTTTATTGGGTTGTTTTTTAGAGAATATTGCAACACCGCTATAGCCTTTTTTCTCCGCTGTATGATGAAAGCAGTGGTAGGTCTCAGGCCAATAAATAGTGTCCTGTATATCCCCTAGCTGTGCCCTCACTTCTTGTAGACAAATTAAGTCAGGGTCTTCTTTCTTTAGCCAATCAAATAGGCCTTTTTTAGCCGATGCTCTTATGCCATTAACATTCAAAGTAATAATCTTCATAACTAAAAATATCTATGTAGTGGTAAACTGTTTATACACTAGTTAAGTTTATATCGAATGGAAAACTACAAACAGGAATTTATTAATTTTTCACTAAATCAAGGTGTCCTTGAGTTTGGTGAATTTGAACTTAAGTCAGGAAGAATGAGTCCTTATTTTTTTAACATGGGCCTCTTTAATTCAGGGAGCACTATTGCAAAACTTGGAGATTTTTATGCCCAAGCATTAGTGAATGAAGAAAAAGAATTTGATTTATTATTTGGTCCTGCCTACAAAGGTATTCCCATTGTTACATCTCTAGCAAGCTCATTGTCTAAAAACCATAATATAGATAAGCCCTTCACATTTAATAGAAAAGAAGCAAAAGATCATGGAGAAAAAGGTCAACTTGTTGGTGCTCCAATTAAAGGAAGAGTACTTATTGTTGATGATGTGATTACAGCTGGAACCGCTATACATGAAGCTAGTAATTTAATTTCAGAACTCAATGGAGAGGTAATGGGAATACTTATTTCCTTAGACAGGCAAGAGAAGGGTCAAGGGGAGCTATCAGCCGTAGAGGAAGTATCACGAAAACTTAATGTACCTGTTATATCAATCGTAACACTGAATGATATTATTGAATACATTCTTGAAGATGGTAAAGAGTTCTTTCAATTTATTGATCAAATCAAGAGTTATCGAGAGAAATATGGAATCACTTCTTAGGATTGACCAGTGTGGCCAAATCCTCCATCGCCTCTTTCAGATTCATCAAACTCTTCAACCACTCTAAATTGAACCTGTTCAACAGGAATAAAAACCATCTGTGCTAATCGTAAACCTGGTTCGATGAGTATCTTTTCTTTTCCACGATTCCAACATGAAATATAAACCTGTCCTTGATAATCTGAATCAATCAATCCAACGAGATTACCCAGAACCAATCCTTTTTTATGCCCTAGTCCAGAACGAGGTAATAAAACAGCTGCAAGACTGGGATCATTAATATGGATTGCTATACCGCTGGGCACTAGTTCTGTCATGCCTGGCTCTAACTCAATGCTCTTATCAATGCATGCCTGTAAATCAATTCCTGCAGATCCATCCGTTTGATAATCTGGTAGACTGAATTCTTTACTGATCCTAGGATCAAGAACTTTTAAGTCGATAGTTTTTTTCATAGGTATTATTTTAATATTTTTATCTCAATCTCTCTAGAAACATATGCAAAATCTTTTTTCCAACAGGGGTTGCTATGTTAACCTTCTCTTGGTATAAAACGTCACCTAGAATCAAATTTATTCATGGAAGAAATAGAAATGTCTAAAATATGTCAAGTCACAGGCAAGAAAACCACAAGCGGTAACAATGTATCGCATGCGAATAATAGAACTCGCAGAATGTTTTTTCCAAACCTGCATACGCATCGTATTTGGGTTGAGAGCCAAAATAAATTCGTCAAACTACGAATAACAAAAAAAGGGCTCAGAACCATCGATAAGCTAGGTATTGATCATGTACTATCAAATCTAAAAGAATATGGGGTAAGAGGATAATGCGCGAAAAAATAAAACTCGTCTCATCAGCAAAGACAGGTCATTACTATACAACGACCAAAAATAAGAAAGAACATCCTGATAAAATGGAAACTAAGAAATTTGATCCCACTATTAGAAAGCATGTCCTTTATAAAGAATCTAAAATTAAATAATTCTATCTTTAAACTAACTGTGCATAATTATCTTTATGCCAGAATTACCAGAAGTTGAAGTAACCAAGATAGAATTAGTGCCTCACATAGTAGGCAATACTATCAAGAAAATAATTATCAGAGATCATCGTCTAAGATGGCCTATTAATTATCATGCGTTAAAAAAATTAGAAAATAAGAAAGTTATTTCTTTATCCAGAAGAGGAAAATATATTTTTATTAATAGTGAGGCAGGGACCGCTATGATTCATTTGGGTATGTCAGGTAGTCTCAGCGTTTTAGATCGGAATACTATCCCAGAAAAACATGATCACTTTGATATTCAATTAGAAAATCAAAAAATAGTTCGATTTAATGATCCCAGAAGATTTGGCTGCTTCGAGTGGGCTGGTAAAAATCCAGAAAATCATAAGTTAATATCTCATTTAGGTCTGGAACCCTTGGAGAAAGAGTTTACTGGGGATTACTTATACCAAGTCAGTCGCAATAGAACTACTGCAGTAAAAGCTTTGATTATGAATGCTTCTATTGTTGTTGGTGTGGGTAATATTTATGCGAATGAATCTCTTTTCATGAGTGGTATTCATCCCAAAAGAATGGCAAAAAATATTGCTAAAAACAGATACATATCTTTATCCAAATCAATAAAAAAAATACTAAAAAAATCCATTAAAGATGGTGGCACTACATTGAGGGATTTTTCCTTCACTTATCAAGAAGAAAAAATTGGGTACTTTAAGCAGAAATTATTCACATACGATAGAGAAAATAAAAAATGCAAACAATGCGATGGAACAATTAAGAGAATAGTTCAATTAGGACGAAGTACTTTCTATTGTATTAATTGTCAGCATTAAGGAACTAATAAAAATCTATTTCTGAATTTTCAATTAATGCTCTTGGATCAGAAGATGCCTTCACCGAACCATCAGATTTTTTATAAGTAACAACCTGCATGTTTCCATAATCGCCAATTTCTTTTAAAGAATGGCCTTTAGATACAAGGCTATCAATAACGTCCTCACCAAAAGCATCTTTCTCATGATGAATTTCATCTGGTAAGTATTGATGATGAAATCTTCTTCCTGATGTCATTGCATCGGCATCAGCTCCTTCAGTCCATGAAATTAAAGACAACAATACCATCGTAATGATTTTTGCGCCGCCAGGTGTACCTAAAATAGCAAGATCGTCTTTTGATTCAATAAAAGTTGGGCTCATGCTAGAAACCATTCTTTTATTTGGAGCTTTCGAATTAGCTTCACCATGGACTAAGCCGTATCTATTCGGAGCAAACGCTTTAGCAGAAAAATCATCCATTTCATTATTTAAAATAAATCCTGCAGATGGAAGCATATAGCCAGACCCAAACCAGGTATTAATAGTCTGTGTGGTAGAAACACGGTTACCATCTTGATCTAAAATAGAAAAGTGAGTGGTCTCTGTACCTTTTTCTTTAGGGTTTGCTTCAAAAGACTTGCCAATCTGTTTACTGGGTGTGGCTCGATCTAAATTAATACTAGAAGAGTGTTTAATTGCATTATTTTTACTAATAAGTTTTAAAACAGGTACAACTACAAAATCAGGGTCGCCGAGAAACTCCGATCGATCTTTATAAGCCCTTCTCATCGCCTCGGTAATTAAGTGCACAAACTCAGCAGTATTCATATCTCTATAATTATATTCTGAGAGAATATTTAAGATTGTAGCAATTGTGGTTCCGCCCGATGAAGGAGGGGGGGCTAATGTTAACTGATAATCGGAAAACTTAACCTGAAGAGGTTCTCTTTCTACTATCTCATAGTTTTTAAAATCATTTGTAGTCCATATGGAGCCACTTTCATTGGATTCTGTAACGATAGTTTCCGTAAGCTCGCTGTTGTAAAAACCATCGTGTCCTTGGCTAGCTATAACTCTTAAGGTATTGGCTAGCTCAGGCTGCTTAATCAATGTGCCAACCTCTGGAATTTCACCCTCAAGAGTAAAATTCTCTATAAATTTTGGTGACATCACATCAATTGCTATAGCAACCTTAAGAGCTGTAATAAACCTCTCATATACAGGAAATCCATTCTCTGCTAAAGCAATAGCAGGAGCTAAAACTTGATCAAGTGGTAACACTCCATACTTCTCTGAAACATGAGTTAAGCCTGCTGCTAAACCAGGTATCCCAGCTGCTAACGTGCCATCAAGAGACACTCGAGGTATTACATTTTTGAATTCATCAAGATACATGTCTGCATCAGCCTTACCTGGTGCTTTTTCTCTAGCATCAACAAAAATCTGAAATTGATCAGATTCACGATGCAAAAGAAAAAATCCTCCTCCGCCTAAACCAGAGCTATATGGCTCTACCACTGATAAAACTGAACTGACCGCTACAGCTGCATCAAATGCATTACCACCTTGCTTTAAAATATCATAACCGGCTTGCGTTGCTAGTGGGTGTGCGGATGCAATTGCTGGATCATTGGGGCTGACATTGCCAGCAAAAGAGCTCCAAGAAATAATGCAAGAGATAATAATGAAATATTTACAATTAGTAATGCTCTTAAACATTTAATTATTTACCATATTTTTTAATCAATGCGCTCTGAACGACTGGGTGAACAAAGCCAGTAATGTCTCCACCTTCTTGGGCTATCTGCCTAATCAACGAGGAGGATATAAAAGCATTTTGGTCACCACTGCTTAAAAATATAGTTTCAATATCATCCGCTAATCTTTTATTCATGCTTGCAAGCTCAAATTCATACTGTCCATCTGCTGGTGACCTCAAGCCACGAACAATAACATGAGCATCTGATTGTTTAGCAAAATTAATTGTCAGGCCACTATACTTCTTAACTTCAATGTTACTAAAAGCATTTAGAACCTCGTTGACCATATTTAACCTTTCATTGATATCAAATAATGGGCTTTTCTCAGGGCTCGAAGCAACTGCAACCACTAAAGTTTCAAATAGCGTCGAGGCCCTTCTGATAATTTCAAAATGACCATTGGTGATTGGATCAAAAGTGCCAGGATATACAGCAATCATCTCTCTCTCCTTTTAACAACTAATTACAACAAAGAAGATAATAATATACCTTTCCAGCTTTTGATTCTCTATATATGTTCCATAAAGGTCCATCTAGTTCTAACTCTAAAGCTCTATTGGTCTCATAATAAACATAGCCTTTTTTTGAAATCCAGTTATTCGCCTGAATTAAATTTAGGATTTTGTCAATTGAATAGTCACCATAAGGTGGGTCTAAAAAAATAAGATCAAATCTAGTTTCTTTGTTTTTCTGCTCAAGAAATTGAGTTGCGTCAATTTGGATATTTTCACAATTATCGAATTTAAATCTTTCAAGTTGTTGGCCTAGTGCAATACTAGCTTTTTTTGATTTCTCAATAAATGTAACGCTTTTAGAGCCCCTAGATAAGGCTTCAAGACCTAAAATACCTGAACCAGCAAAAAGATCTAACACTCTCTTATTTGGAATAATTGACTGCAACCAATTAAAAAGGGTTACCCGAACCCTATCTGTCGTTGGCTTGATGTCTTCTTCTACGACCTTAACCTTACTATTTTTAAGCAGACCGCCTATGATTCTAATTGTTTTATTTTTATTCATATCATTCTATTATATAGCGCATTTTTATACTAAATACCTTAATATTTTTAGTACCTATATACCCTCTATTCTATTGATCTATAATGGTTTTTATCATTTTCTCTCATTATTTTTAGCACTCTAACAGATAGAGTGCTAAAATTATTCTCTTTTTTTAAGAAATTATGACAACAGAACTAACATTAAAAAATGAACTGATGCTAGCAGGCCCAATGGGGAGCCTGCAAGCTTATATCAGTATTGTCAATCAAGCACCGCTTCTCTCGAGAGATGAAGAAAGAGAGCTTGCTTACCAATATCAAAATCATAACGATCTGGATGCAGCAAGAAAACTCATCATGTCACAACTTCGTTTTGTAGTGCACATTGCAAGAAGCTATAATGGTTATGGTTTATCGCTTGCTGACCTTATACAAGAAGGCAATATTGGTCTGATGAAAGCAGTGAAAAAATTTGATGCCGATCGTGGAGTTAGGTTGGTTACTTATGCTGTACATTGGATAAGAGCTGAAATGCATGAGTTTATTTTTAGCAATTGGAAAGTAGTTAAGGTTGCCACTACCAAAGCACAAAGAAAGTTATTCTTTAACTTAAGAAAATCAAAAAAGAATCTAGGTTGGCTAACCAAGCAAGAAACAGAGTCCATTGCGAAAGATCTTGGAGTAAAACCAAAAGAAGTGACAACGATGGAACAGCGTTTTGCCTCTAAAGATATGGCTTTTGATGGCAAAGATAGTGAAGATGACTTCACTTCTCCATCAGGCTTTCTTACTGCACCTAATTCTGATCCTGCTGAAGCAGTTGAAGGTCATAACTGGCTTGATGAAAATACAGCTCTACTAACAGAAGCTATGGAAGGGCTAGATGAAAGAAGCAAAGAAATTATCACTGCTCGATGGTTGAACGATAAAAAACTAACCTTAAAAGTATTGGCTCAAAAATATAGCATTTCCTTAGAAAGAGTAAGACAGTTAGAAGAAAATGCCATACTCAAGCTTCGTGAATCCCTCACCCAAGCTTAAACAAAAAAGAGAAGTCACAAGTTTTGTCCGAAGAGCTGGAAGGATAACCTCTGGACAAAAACATGCATGGCAATCCTATTGGGAGCTATATGGAATTCAAAACACAAAAAGAATTATTGATACAACCAATGTTTTTAATAAACCCAATAGAAAACTAATAATTGAAATTGGTTTTGGTAATGGGGAGGTCTTAATAGACAGTGCCATAAGAAATCCAGATAATAATTTCATAGGTATTGAAGTGTATGAATCAGGCATTGGGCAATGCTTAATTCATCTATCAGATAAAAAATTGACCAATGTAAAGTTAATCAATGAAGATGCAAAGCGTGTTTTAATCCATAGTTTTAAGGATCAAACCATTGATCAAATTAATATTTTCTTTCCGGATCCTTGGCCAAAAAAGAGGCACCATAAAAGGAGGTTAATCAATAAAGATTTTGTTCTTCTAATGCAAAAAAAATTAAAGAAAAATGGCTGTATTAATATCGCTACCGATTGGGATGATTACGCAGAACAAATTATTGATGTGTTTAATAAGAGTAAACTCTTTAAGAAAGCCAATGATCTAACTCTTAACCTGGAAACAAAGTTTGAGAGAAGAGGTCTAAAGTTAGGTCATAAAATACAAAAATTTACCTTTCAACTCCATTAAAATTCTATCTCTCTTCAGAGCCTAGTTTTATCATTGGTGCAGATAAGCTGCTGGAGCCTTGAAGATAGCGATCTATCGATAGAGCTGCGCCTCTGCCTTCATTCATAGCCCAAACCACCAATGATTGTCCTCGCCTGCAGTCCCCTGCCGTGAAAACCCCTTCTTTACTGGTCTCAAATGAGCCATGGGCCGCTGAAATATTATTTCTCTCATCCAAATCAATGCCCATTTGGTTGATTAATGTTTGATCCGGTCCAATAAAACCAAGAGCTAGCAACACCAAGTCTGCCTCCCAAACCTTTTCTTTACCCTCAACAATATTCATTTCAAACCTTCCATTATTCTTTTGCCACTTTACTTCATTCGTTTTTAAGCCAGTGAGATTATGCTTAGCATCAAAAATAAATTCTTGGCTTAGAGTTGCGTATTCTCGTGGATCATTACCAAATCGCTTTATAGCCTCTTCATGGCCATAATCAGTCCTGTGAATTACAGGCCATAGAGGCCACGGGTTCAAAGCATCTCTTTCAATAGGAGATTGATCAAGTAGTTCTAAATTAATCAAACCCTTGCAACCATGTCTAATAGCTGTAGCAATGCAATCAGTCCCCGTGTCGCCACCTCCAATCACAATTACATTTTTATCTTTTGCATCAATATAGTTATCATCAGATAAAGAGCTGTTTAAAAGACTTTTTGTATTTTGTGTCAGAAAATCCATAGCAAAATGTATGTTCTTGCTGTCTCTTCCCGGTATATCTAGATCTCTCGGTATGGTTGAGCCAGTAGCAATTAATACGGCATCAAACGATTGCAGAACGGTCTCAGATTCTATATCAATACCAATATTTGCATTGGTCTTAAAAACAATACCTGAATCTTCGAGGAGGCTTACTCTCCTGTTCACTACGCTCTTAGATAGCTTCATATTTGGAATACCATACATAAGCAAGCCACCAATGCGATCCTCTCTTTCAAATACAGTCACTGAATGTCCAACTCCATTGAGTTGATCCGCTGCAGTTAGTCCCGCAGGTCCAGAGCCTATAATGGCAATAGATTTACCCGTTCTCTTATCAGGTATATTAGGTCTTATCCAACCTTCTTCAAAACCAACATCGACAATTGAGTTTTCAATATCTTTGATGGTGACTGCTGGTTCATTAATACCAAGCACACAAGCGCCTTCACATGGAGCCGGGCAAACCCGGCCTGTAAATTCTGGGAAATTATTAGTCTTTGATAGTCTTTCCAACGCTTCTCGCCAGCGTCCTTTGTATACCAAATCATTCCACTCAGGGATTAAATTATCGATTGGGCACCCATGATCTGATTCACAAAAAGGAACGCCGCAATTCATACATCGAGCGCCTTGCAGTTTTAATTTATTTTTATTTGGTGGAGTATAAATTTCATAATAATCAAGACTCCTCTCAGATGCATCTCTCCAGGGTCTTTTCAGCCTTGGGAACTCCATAAATCCTGTTGATTTACCCATACTAATTTCCCCGCCTTTTCGACTTTCTATCTTCAATATTAAAAGTGGATTCTATCTCTTCATTGTGCTCAGTTCTTTCTTGTAAAACTCTTTTATAATCCGTTGGCATAACTTTTATAAAATGAGATAACACACTTGGCCATTCATTCAGTATATTTTCTGCTATTTCTGAAGATGTATAACGATAATGAAGCTCAACCAACCTTAACAGCTCTGCAATACTTTCCTTGTCTTCAACTGCTTCTAATTCAACCATGCCACTATTGCAATTTGACTCAAAATTATTATTAGGATCATAGATATAAGCAATACCACCCGACATTCCAGCACCAAAATTAACTCCTGTTGGACCAAGAATAACCACGCGCCCCCCTGTCATGTATTCACAAGCATGATCGCCTACACCTTCAACCACGGCTCTAGCTCCACTGTTTCTAACACAAAATCGTTCTGCTGCCCTGCCTCTAAAAAAACCAATCCCAGAGGTTGCGCCATACATTGCAACGTTACCAATAATGATATTATTCTCTGCCTTGAATAAACTTTCTTTGGGAGGGGTAACAATTATTTTTCCACCTGATAACCCTTTACCAACATAGTCATTTGAGTCTCCGCTTAAATTAAAGCTAATTCCTTTTGACAAGAAAGCACCAAAGCTCTGTCCTGCTGAGCCTTTAAAATAAACATTAATAGTATCGTTTGGTAAGGCTTCTTCACCCCATGCCTTAACAACCTCATTGCTTAACATTGCACCTGTTGCTCTATTTTGGTTGCTAATAGGAACCGATATTTCTATTTTTTCCTTAGACTTAATAGAAGCTTTAGCGGATCTAATTAAATGGCGATCTAACACATTTTTAATATTATGGTCCTGTTCAATTGTTTTAATAACGCCTACATTGGGTCTTAAATCTGTGGCTTTCTGAAGCAGTAAACTAAGATCAAGGTGACTTCCCTTCCAGTGATCAATCGCAGTATTAGACTCCAACAAATCAACTCTTCCGACTAACTCATCAAACGTTTTAATTCCTAGTGTCGCCATAATCTCCCGAGCTTCTTCAGCAACCATAAATAAATAATTGATTACATGTTCAGGCTGTCCTGTAAATTTTTCTCTAAGAATTTTATCTTGTGTAGCAATGCCTACAGGGCAAGTATTAAGATGGCACTTTCTCATCATAATACAACCCATAGTAATTAAGGGTGCGGTGGAGAATCCCATTTCTTCAGCTCCTAATAATGCAGCAATAATTATATCTCTACCTGTTTTAAGGCCACCATCAGTTTGAACTTTGACACGACTTCTAAGATTATTTAGCACAAGAGTTTGATGCACTTCTGCTATACCTAATTCCCAAGGTAATCCTGCATTCTTTATGCTTGTGAGCGGAGAAGCCCCTGTGCCGCCAACGTCTCCTGAAACAACTATATGATCTGCATGCGCTTTTACAACGCCTGCTGCAATAGTGCCAATGCCAACCTCAGATACTAATTTGACACTTATTTCAGCTCTTCGGTTGGCGTTTTTCAAATCAAATATTAATTGGGATAAATCCTCAATTGAATAAATATCATGATGTGGAGGAGGACTAATTAAACCCACGCCAGGAGTTGAATACCTTATTGAGGCAATCTTTTCGTCCACCTTCCTGCCTGGTAATTCTCCCCCTTCCCCTGGTTTAGCACCTTGTGCGATCTTTATTTGTAACTGCTTAGCACTGGCAATATAAGAAGCAGTCACGCCAAATCGTCCAGAAGCAATTTGTTTGATCGCAGACGATTTAGAGTCTCCATTGCTTAATGGTTTAAATCGATTGGGATCTTCCCCTCCTTCTCCGCTATTGCTTTTTCCACCGATTCGATTCATCGCAATGGCTAAGGTTTCATGTGCCTCTGAAGATATGGAGCCAAAACTCATAGCGCCTGTATTAAAACGCTTAACAATTGAACTGGCTGGTTCAACATCTGAAATATCAATTTGTTGATTCTTTTCAATTGCTTGGAAACTCAATAAACCTCTAAGGCTCAGGGATTCTTCAGCTTGAGCATTGGCTATCTTTGCAAATTTTTTATAGGCAGACTGATCGTTCATCCTAGCTGCGTATTGAAGGGACCAAATAGCTTCTGGGTTCCAAGCTTTTTTCTCTCCCTTGCTCCTCCAATGATACTCTCCCGGATTAGGTAAGCTTGCAATAGCTAAACTCTTATTATTTGGGAATCCTAGCTTATGCCTTCTGATGGCTTCGTCTTTCAAAACATTGAACCCAGAACCTGACACTCTGGAAGCAGTTCCACTGAAACATAGCTCAATCACATTATTGGCTAATCCCACAGCTTCAAATATTTGTGCACCCTTATATGATTGTAGGGTTGAAATTCCCATTTTTCCCATAACTTTTAATATCCCTTTAACAGCAGCCTGTCTATAAGCATCAATAAGCTCAATATCATCTGTCAGGGGTATTCTGTTTTCGGGTCCGCGATGATGGTGTGAGTGTCCTATTAATCCATCATCTCTTGCCTGTAATATTGCTCCATATGCTAGATAAGGATTAATTGCATCTGCACCATAGCCAAACAAGAGACAGAAGTGATGAACCTCTCTAGCTTCAGCTGATTCAACAACAATGCCTATTTGAGTTCTCTTAGCAATCTTCACCAAATGATGATGCACAGCTCCACAAGCCATGAGCATAGACATTGCGGCTTTATCCTTCTTAGCCATTCGATCCGATAAAACAACAAAACTGAAACCCTCATCAACTGCTTCTTCAACCTCACTGCATAATTCGTTAATCCTTATTTGCAGAGACTCTTTAGAATCCTCAGAAGCATCGAAAGTAATATCAACCGTTTTTGATCGTTGGCCATTGTGATTAAGATGTTTAATTGCAGCAAGGGCAGTGTCGGTTAGTATGGGGTTTTCTACCAGCAATCTGGCTGCATGTTCTTTGGTGGGTTCCACTAAGTTTTTTTCAGGGCCAATATAACACTCTAAAGACATTATGATTTTTTCTCTAATTGAATCAATAGCAGGATTGGATACTTGAGCAAATAATTGCTTAAAGTAATCAAAAAGTAACCTTGGTTTATCGCTTAAAACAGCAAGCGCTGAGTCATTGCCCATTGATCCCAGTGGATCTCTTAAATCATGAATCATAGGCAAGAGAACAAACTCAAGAGTCTCAGAGGTATACCCAAATGCTCTCATTCTTTGTAGTAGTTCTTTCTGAGAATATCTTTCGGGAATTCTGTTGTTTTTAATGTTTCTAAAAATAATTCGGTTTTGAATCAGCCAATCTTTGTAAGGGTGTTTTTCAATCAGTGGGTTTTTTACCTCATCATCTGAAAGAACCACACCCTTCTTAAAATCAATTAAAAAGATTTTACCTGGCTCTAATCTACCCTTAACTAGGACTTCACTCTCATGGACTGGCAAAACACCTACCTCGCTAGCCATAATCACTTTTTGATCTTTGGTAATATAATACCTGCTAGGCCTAAGGCCATTTCTGTCGAGGATGGAACCAATGACATCTCCATTGGTAAAGGTTATACAAGCAGGTCCGTCCCAAGGCTCCATAAGCGTTGACTGATATTCGTAATAAGCCTTTCTTTCATCAGACAATGTTTTCTTTTTTTGCCAGGCTTCAGGAATCATCATAAGAATTGATTCTTCAATGCTTCTTCCATTCATATATAGAAATTCAAGAGCATTATCAAAATTACCAGAATCGGAACAGTTGGGTTCTATTATTGGGAAAAGATCAGAAGTATTCTTACCAAATATTTTAGATGAAATGTTTCCCTCCCTTGCTTTCATCCAATTGTTATTCCCTTTTATTGTATTGATCTCTCCATTATGAGAAATCAGCCTGTTGGGCATAGCTCTATCCCAACTAGGAAAAGTATTAGTGGAAAAACGCGAATGAACCATACCAAAATGAGATTGATAATCTTCATCTTGTAAATCCACATAAAGTTTGGAGAGTTGATCGCATGTCAGCATGCCTTTATAAACGATTGTTTTCGATGAAAGGCTACAAATATATAAAAGATCTGCTTCTTTTAGGCTTGCATTCATCCGCAATTGATTGCTGGTATTTTTTCTAATCAAATAAAGCTTTTGCTCAAAATCCTGCTGGTTAATGCCTTGGCTATTATGCAACAGCAGTTGCTCTATATTAGGCATTGCTGCCATTGCTGAATCTCCAAGATTAGAACCTTTAATATCAAGAGGTACCATTCTCCAGCCTATAAATTTTAGATCATACTCATTGCATTTCTGTTCTATTATTTTCTTACAATAATCTTTTTCTTCCTGATTTTGGGGAAGAAAAATAATACCAGTCGCATATAAATGAAGCTCTGTTGTCTCAATATTAAAATCAACCTTAAGTATTTTTTTCAAAAAAGATAAAGGCATGCCGGTTAATATGCCTGCACCATCTCCAGTATTTTTTTCAGCTCCTCTTGCTCCCCTATGATCCATATTCTCTAGTACAGTCAGAGCATCTGTGACAATATTTCTGCTTTGATTGCCTTCTATATTGGCAACAAAACCTAAACCACAGTTGTCTTTCTCAAACTGAGAGTCATAAAGTCCAACCTTATTTTTTGGCTTAAAATACATAGATAATTTAGCTTTTTAACAGTTCTTTTGGAAAAATCGAGAATCAACAATTTAGAAAATAAATTGCACATCAAGAACAACAAAAAAGATCATACCATTTTTTGAATATTTTTTCTCTAAGCTATGTATTATATGGAGAGAAAATAATTTTTCGGCTGTTTTAACAAGGAATCAAATGAATGAATTCAACTTAATTATAACAACCATCAATTCTATACTATAGAATGATTACACTCTTTATTCACTTCTACTAACTGGGGTGGTTTTTACTGTGTGGAGTGGCTTCTCACAATACTATGCACTTACCCATGGGGTGAAGGTAATCAGAGGTGATTATGATAAAGCAGATGATCCAGGAGCTATTTCTCATTTTCAGGCGCTCTCAACTGCATTATCAGCAACGGTAGGCTTGGGTAATATTGGTGGTGTAGCGCTTGCAATTTCTTTAGGCGGCCCTGGGGCGGTCTTCTGGATGTGGATTGTCGGTTTTCTTGGCATGGCTATCAAATTGACAGAAGTTTCATTAGCTATGATTCACAGAGATACTTCGAATAAAGAAAACCCCAATGGCGGTCCAATGTGGGTAGTTGAAAGGAATCTCATTGGTAAGTCACCTATAATTGTCTTTTTTGGTAAATTAATTGCTGGAATTTTTTGTACTGCATTGATACTTAATACAATAACAGCTGGTAATATGTTTCAAGCTTGGAATGTAGCCAACTTAACTCAATCATATTTTGGCGTTCCCACAGTTGTTACAGGATGCATCTTAGCTATCTTAGTTGGTGCTGTGATAATTGGTGGCATTAAAAGGATTGGTGCTGTGGCATCAAAATTGGTTCCATTTATGCTTATCCTATATGTTTTAGCATGCATCTTTGTACTCTCAGCTAATCTGGGTCAAATACCAAGTATGTTGGCCTTAATAGTTACTTCAGCATTTGAACCATTAGAGGCTAGCAATGCTTTTATTGGAGGCACTGCTGGTTATGCATTTATGTATGGAATGCAAAGAGCATTATTCTCAAATGAAGCAGGCCAAGGCTCCTCAGCTATTGCTCACTCCGCTGCTAAAACTGATGAACCAATCAGGGAGGGTGTAGTTGCCGGTCTAGAACCTTTTATCGATACTATTGTAGTCTGCACTATGAGTGCTTTAGTAATTTTAGTCACAGGCATATGGAACAGGCCAGCTGAAATTAATCTTGATCAAACCACATTTACCCAAACCTCAGAAAATATATGGTCACTGGAGAGCAATGGATCTGCAATGGATTCATTGCAAAATGGCCAAAGAGTGTTTTTTGTGTATGAAGGTAATCTTAATATTGAAACTGGTAACAAACTGCAAAAAGTTTATGGAACAGTTTTGCAAACTAATGGCGTAAACTCTATTTCGTGGAACCCTATAGAAAGCAATACTAAACCTGTTAGCAATGATAATGGGCTCTACTTAGACTATGTTGGTGCAACACTAACCGCTGCAGCTTTTGATAAAGTATTGCCCGGCTTAGGTAAATGGCTGGTTACATTAGCTTCTTGGTTGTTTGCTATTTCAACCATGATTTCATGGAGTTATTACGGAGAAAAAGGGGTTGTTTATTTAATGGGAGAAAAAGGGGTTTTTCTTTATAAAATTATGTTTTGCATCCTTGTTGTTCTATCAACCACAGGATTTATCCAGACTGATGCTGAACTAAACATGTTTGCTAATCTTGGAACCGGTTTTTGTATTATAGCCAATCTTCCCATTATATGGTTGTTTGGTTATCAGGCAATGTCCTCCTATAAAGAATACATACGAAAATTAAAAGCGGGGGCATTCACTAGGAGTTAAAAATATGAAAAAAGAAATTAAGATTAAGCCTTTTTGGTATTCAGATATTTGGTTATTTCCAAAGCTGATTACTATTATCACTACTCTAGATAAAGAAGGGAATGTCAATGCTGGCCCTTATTCTCATATTATGCAATATGATGTTATGACGAAAAACCCAAGGATGATTGTTGGCTTTCGGCAAGATTCTCACTCTTTTGTTAATATTTGTGATACGGGTGAGTTTGTCATTAATTGCCCTAGTGCTTCACATCTAGACGATATGATGGAAACAGCTAAATTTTATCCTGAAGGAGTCAATGAGTTAGAGTTTACAAAGTTTACCCAAATCCCATCTTTAAAAGTAAAACCTCCAAGCTTAAAAGAGTGTCCACAAATTGCTGAATGCACTGTCGATGAAATTGTAAAGTTAGAGAAAAGCACTGGTATTGTTATTGCTACAATTCAAGCAATTGTAGTGGATGAAGAACTCGAAACAATGGGCAGAGAAGAGCGTATAAGAACAATGAATCTTCCTATCGGTATGGGTGACGAAGCTAGACAAGATTACTATCATGCAACCGTTGGAGAGCTAACGAAGCATAGGTTAGGACAACCTAAGAATGCTATGCAAGGAGCAGATGCTGTGACCAATATGGAGTGGGATAAAGAAGCCATGAAAATGCTTATGAATGTTCCTCCACCACTTAGAAAAATGGTTATTCAAAGTACTGAAGAGCATGCTGTTGAAAAAAAAGAAGTTGTTGTGACTTCTAAGGTTTTTACTGAACTTGCTAAATCAGTTGGAATGGATCCTGAAGTCATGGAACGCTTTAGAAGTGGGGGCTAAATATAAACCTTAATGCATCTTAGTTTTTTGTAAGCGGCCTCTAAAAAATGGAAATAATAAATAAAAACCTTATTAAGCATCAATCCTATATTGATGGCGAATGGTTAGAGATGTTAGATGGATCAACTACATCAATATACAACCCTGCCAATCAAGAAAAAATAGGGGATGTATCAAGTTGTGGAATAAAGGAAATAAACAAAGCAATTGAAGCTGCCTGTATTGCTCAAAAAAAGTGGGCTAAAGTTCCTTCGAAAGAAAAATCAGAAGCCCTCAATAGACTGTATTTATTGATGCTTGAAAACCAAGAAGATTTAGCAAAAATTATTACTTATGAGCAAGGCAAGCCCTTACTAGAATCCAGAGGTGAAATTCTTTATGGAGCTGCATATATTCAGTGGTTTGCTGAAGAGGCTAAAAGAATTTATGGGGACATCATACCTGGGCATATGTCTGACAGAAGAACAGTTGTCATAAAGCAACCAATTGGTGTTGTTGGTTGTATAACTCCTTGGAACTTCCCATCAGCAATGCTTGCTAGAAAAATGGGTCCAGCGCTTGCTTCAGGTTGTGCTATGGTTTGTAAGCCTGCTCCTCAAACACCATACTCTGCCTTAGCACTAGCCTATTTATCAAAAGAGGCTGGTCTGCCAAAAGGTTTGTTTAATGTGATAATAAGTGATGCTGAGATCTTTGGTAGTGCAATACTCAAAAGTTCTGCAGTCAGAAAACTTACCTTCACGGGATCTACAGCGACTGGGAAAAAATTACTTAAAGCTTCGGCTGATACAGTTAAAAGAGTATCACTCGAATTGGGTGGCCATGCCCCATTTATAGTGTTTGATGATGCTGACCTTGAGTCAGCAATTGATGGAGCGATAGCAGCCAAATATAGAAACTCGGGCCAAACTTGTGTGTGTGCCAATAGAATTTATGTGCAATCAAAAATTTATGAAAAGTTTTGTGAGGGGTTTATCGAAAAAGTAAAATTAATTAAAACTGGCAATGGATTAGATGATGATACCGATCAAGGCCCTTTAATTGATGAAAACGCTTTAATAAAAACAAAGAAACATGTAAGCAATGCTACAGAACTTGGTGGTCTAATCGCCTTGGGTGGGAAAACCCATAAGTTAGGTGGCCTCTTTTTTGAGCCAACAATTATTAAAAATTCGAATGATAAGATGTTAGTAGCGAATGAAGAGACTTTTGGGCCGGTTGCTCCTATTTTTGCTTTCGAAACTGAAAGAGAAGTAATTCAAAGAGCAAATAACTCTCCTTATGGCCTTGCTTCGTACTTCTATACCCGTGATTTAGCTAAAAGCTGGAGAGTGTCAGAAGAGTTAGAGTATGGAATGGTGGGCTTGAATACCGGAATAATATCCTCAGAAATGGCTCCATTTGGTGGCATAAAAGAGTCAGGCATGGGAAGAGAGGGTTCAAAATATGGTATGGATGACTACTTGGAAATTAAATACATCTCAATCGCAGGGGTTGACGACTAATACCAATTGCATTAAAGCCCTATCGCTGTATGATTCAGCAAAATTGATCAATTAAATCATGAAACCTAATAATGCAAAATTAACTCAAGGCAAGCCTTCAAAGGCTATCATATCAATGATGGTGCCAATGGTTATAGGTTTGATAGTAATGATAGGCAATGGCTTAGTTGATGCCTATTTTATTGGGAAACTTGGTTATATCCAACTAGCTGCTGTTAGTTATGCATTTCCAGTTTGGTTTATAGTCAGTGGAGTTGTTATGGGGCTTGGAGTTGGTACCTCCTCATTAGTAGCAAGAGCTATCGGTTCTGATGATAAAAAAACAGTTAAGAAAATAGCAACTCACTCAATGATTCTTGCAGTGGTTTCTGGCTCTCTTCTAACTTTTGCTGGATTATCATCAATAGATTTTATATTTGGGTTACTTGGGGCCAATGAAGAAACAATGCCCTATGTAAGAGAATATATGGAAGTGTATTTTTGGGGTGCTTTATTTTTAGCTGTCCCAATGATTGGAAATTCAGTTCTAAGAGCGTCAGGAGACGCAAAAACCCCTTCCTTGTTGATGGCATCATCAGCAATTATAAATGCTATTTTAGACCCGATACTAATTTTTGGTTGGTTTGGAGCTCCGGCATTAGGGGTTCAAGGAGCAGCTTTGGCCAGTGTAGTTGCAAACATCATGTTTCTAATTGCATCACTTTCCGTTCTTATCTTTAGAGATGACTTAATTCAATTCAGAAATCAGACGATTGCAGCAATACTTCATTCTTGGAAGAAAATACTTCATGTTGGACTGCCTGCTATTGCGAGTAATTTAATAGCCCCTCTATCATCTGCATTGGTGACGGCTTTGGTCAGTAGCTATGGCCAAGCTGCGGTTGCCGCTTTTGGCTTAGCTGGAAGAATTGAAGCTTTTATGATTGTTATCTTTATGGCTTTAGGAGGTGCAGTAGCACCCTATGTTGGACAGAATTATGGAGCAAAAAGATTTGATCGTCTTACTGATGGTTTTAAATTCTGTGCAAGATTATCGCTGTTTTATGCTATTTTTTGTATTATTGTTTTTTATGCATTCTCTGGTCCATTATTGAGCTTCTTCACACAAGAGCCTGAAGTGATTCGAATTGCAAAACTACAATTGACTTACACGCCTTGGGGTTATGGTTTTTTAGGGCTAGTTGCACTATGCAATGGGTCCTTTAATGCATTTGGTAAGCCAATACCTGCCATGACTATATCCATATCAAGAACACTTCTTGTATATGTCCCAATGGCTTATTTTTTAGCTTCAATATTTGGCATCAAAGGAGTCTTTATAGGTCAAGTTATCTCCAATATTTTAGCTGCTATTGTTGGGGTTATTTGGTATAAAATAATTTTTAGAAAATTACAAAGTACCGTTGAAAACACTGGCTAATCTTTTCCTTGCAGTTGCTCTAAAATACTCTCATCTTCTAAGGTAGAAATGTCCTGTGTAATCTTCTCATTTCTCGCTATAGATCTAAGCAGTCGCCTCATAATTTTTCCAGACCGAGTCTTTGGTAAATTATCTGAATACCTAATTTCGTCTGGTTTTGCGATTGGCCCTACTTGCTCTGCAACCCAATTTCTAAGAATGACTGTCATTTTTTCAGCATCATCACCTAATGGTCGCTTGCCTTTTGGAACCACATACGCAAAAATTCCTTCGCCTTTAATTTCATGAGGTTTCCCTACTACTGCTGCTTCCGCTATTTCAGGATGAGCAACCAATGCTGACTCTACTTCCATGGTTCCTAATCGATGGCCTGATACATTTAATACATCATCAATCCTTCCTAATATCCAAAAATAACCATCTTTATCTCTATGAGCGCTATCCCCTGCAACATAAAACTCATTATTAAATTTCTCCCAATAAGTTTCGACATACCTGTCATTATCTCCCCAAATTGTTCTCAGCATCGAGGGCCAAGGCTTTTTAATAACTAAATAGCCTCCCTGGTAAGCCTCGGTTACAGGATTTCCTGATTCATCAATAATATCAGCAAAAATACCCGGCAATGGTATCGTGCAAGAACCTGGTTTGGTGGCTGTTTCAGAAGGAATGGGGCTAATCATAATCCCCCCGGTTTCTGTTTGCCACCAAGTATCAACAATGGGGCATTGTTCTTTGCCAATTGTTTTATGGTACCAAATCCATGCCTCCGGATTGATTGGTTCACCAACAGTTCCTAGCAGTCTTATTGAAGATAAGTCATAGGCATTTGGTAACTCGTCTCCTAACTTCATTAATGCTCTAATGGCTGTAGGTGCTGTATAAAATATTGTTACTTTGTGTTTTTGGCATATCTCCCAAAAACGACCGCCATGGGGGTATGTGGGTGCCCCCTCATATATCATAATAGTAGCGCCTGCAGCTAGTGGTCCATAGGCAACATAACTATGCCCTGTAATCCAACCAACGTCTGCTGTGCACCAAAAAACATCATTATCTTTAAGGTCAAACACCCATTGATTTGTTAATTTTGCATGCAAAATATAACCACCAGCAGAATGTTGTATGCCTTTTGGTTTTCCAGTGGAGCCTGAGGTATACAATATAAATAAAGGGTGTTCAGATGGCAGTGAAACAGCATCGCAATGTTTGCTTTCTCCGTGGATCAACCTGTCCCACCAAATGTCTCGTTTTTCATCCATTGCAATGCTTTCATTGGTTCTTTTCAACACAACGACGTGCTCTATGCATTCACAATCTTGTTCTAAAGCAGTATCCGTTGAATCTTTCAGTGGAATGATTTTGCCGCCCCTGTAAGCGCCATCTGCTGTTATTACTATTTTAGCGCCCGCATCATTAATACGATCTCTTAAAGCATTAGCAGAAAACCCTCCAAACACAACTGAGTGCACTGCTCCTATTCTTGCACAAGCTTGCATTGCGATAATAGCCTCTGGAACCATCGGCATATAAATGATTACTCGATCCATGGGTTGAACTCCAAGTTTGAGCAAACCATTAGAGAAAGCCGAAACCTCTTCTAGTAAATCTTTATAAGTGAATGTCTTTAGTTCGCCGTCTTCGCTCTCAAAGATAATTGCCTTCTTATTGGGCATAATGCTGGCATGCACGTCCAGACAGTTGTAAGAGACATTGAGTTCTCCATCGGTAAACCATTCATAGTTAGGAGCGTTAGATGAGTCCAATGTTTCCGTAAAGTCCTTGAACCAATGAATGTTATTTCTTGCTAGATCTGCCCAATATTCTTCATAATTTTCTTCTGCCTTTATCCTCAAATCTTGAAAGTCAGATTCTTTTAGCTTGGCCTTTTTTACAAAATTCTGAGTGGGTGCAAAGCTTCTGTTTTCTTTAAGGATAGACTCTATGGTTTTTTCATTCATAAAAATATCTCTATTAAAAATTATATTTAAGCTATTCGCTCTAACTTAATTCTTCGATGCAATGGGCTGTTTTTTGGAATGTAGCCTAACAGAAATTTCATTTGATCAGCAAGAATGTTCCTTCCTTGTAAATAGATATACTCGGCATAATTAGGCACAAATGGAATGGCTAATAATTCAACACCTGCCTGCTCTGGTGTTCTCCCTCCTTTATGATGATTGCAGCGCTTACAGGCGCTTACCACATTATTCCAGTGATCATCTCCGCCTTGGCTAACGGGTGTAATATGATCTCTTGTTAGCTCTCTTCTGCCATGCCTTGTTCCACAATACATGCATAAATATGCATCTCTTTTAAATAAAGTCTGATTATTCAATGGAGGAGTGTAATCCCTCATTTTATCTTGAAAATGTTTTGTTTTTCCCTTAGTTGCAATAATAGAGTTCACAGTAATTTGGCTTCTGACTCCAGAAACCGCATTAACTCCTCCATAGATTGTATAAAGCTCATTGCCCAGTGTATACACCACTTGCTCAACTGCATAAAGTTTAGTGGCATCCCTATAATCAATCCACTCCAATGGCAATCCAGTGGTGTCTATTCTTAATGATTGATGATAATTAGCCATGTATAAATTTATTATTTTTTAGATATATAGTATTAAACAATTGTCTTATGATTAAAATATTAAAGATACTTCTTTTTTTTCTTGGTTTTTTCTCCAATCGTGTTAGCATTTCGCACAAATATACGGATTTTGAATCTTTTAATTATTTAGAAAAACTTATAGGCTCTCATGACAATCAATATTGGCATTATACAAGAGACAAAAGCGGAAGAAACTAGGGTTGCCGTAGTACCAGAAATTTGTGAAAAACTATCGAAAAGCGGAGCTACATTTCACATTCAATCAAATGCTGGAAAAAAAGCAGGCTATCTAGACGATTCATTTAAATCTGACTTCACATCGCTATACAATACCCCCGAAGAATTTTTATCCAATTGCAATGTATTGCTAAAAGTTAATGCGCCAACATTAGCAGAGATAGAGCTATTAAAGGAAGAAACTGTTGTAGTTAGTTTTATGGATCCTTTTAATAACCAAGCATTAATTGAAACAATGGCTGAAAAAAAGTTACAGGCCTTTTCAATGGAGCTCATTCCAAGAATCTCAAGAGCTCAATCAATGGATGCTTTGTCATCACAAGCCTCCATAGCTGGTTACAAATCAGTGTTGCTTGCAGCAAATAAAATGAATAAATTCTTTCCCATGTTAACAACAGCAGCTGGAACTGTTAGGCCGGCTCAAACATTAATTATGGGTGCAGGGGTTGCTGGCCTTCAAGCAATAGCAACAGCTAAGCGCTTAGGATCAAGAGTGCTTGCTTTTGATGTAAGAGCAAACTCTAAAGAACAAATTGAATCCTTAGGTGCACAATTTGTAGACACTGGTGTTTCCGCTGAAGGAGAAGGTGGGTATGCAAGAGAGCTAAACCAAGAAGAGTTAGATCAGCAAAAAAAAATATTATCAAAAACTATTGCTGCCTCAGATGTAGTGATTACTACAGCAGCAGTTCCTGGCAAACCGGCACCTAAATTAATTGATCAAAAATCAGTTGAAGCAATGCAGCCAGGCTCAGTTATTATTGATCTTGGAGCAATGTCAGGTGGCAACTGTGAATTAACAAAACCAGACGAACTAGTTAATCACAATGGTGTGATCATTCTAGGTCCAACAAACTTAGCTGCAACCATGCCTAAGCATGCCAGTGAGTTATACGCCAGAAATCTAGCAAACTTCATTGCCCCCGCTTTAGGGGAAAATGGATTGGCAATAGACTGGGATGATGAAATTTTTTCAGAATCCAACCTCACGAAAGAAGGCAATATTATGTTTAATAACAATTAATACGAATAAAGAATAATGGAAACATTTATAGCAATTTATATTTTTATTTTAGCAGCTTTTACTGGCTATGAGGTCATCTCTAAAGTGCCAGTTATACTTCACACGCCTATGATGTCCGGTTCAAATTTCATCCACGGCATCGTTCTTGTTGGGGCTATGATTGCGCTGGGTTTTGCTGAAACAAATTTAGAAAAGACCATTGGTTTTATAGGAGTGTTTTTAGCTGCTGGCAATGCCTTAGGTGGTTATGTCGCAACAGAAAGAATGTTAGAGATGTTTAAATCGAGTAAAAAAGATGCTCAATAGTGAAATCATAATACAGGTTTGTTATCTGATCGCTGCAATTGTTTTTATTCTAGGCCTAAAAAGAATGAGCTCGCCTACAACAGCAAGATTGGGTATTGTTTGGGCGGGTGGTGGTATGTTATTAGCAACAGCAGCAACCTTCTTCACCCCTGGAATGGCAAATATAGAATTAATTATTATAGCGATTGCTATTGGGGGCGGACTCGCCTGGATGACTGCAAAAAAAGTTGCAATGACCGACATGCCGCAAATGATTGCTCTCTACAATGGTATGGGCGGAGGTGCAGCAGCCGCTATAGCAGCTGTTGAAATGTTCAAGGTTCATGAGCTAGAAATTAGTGTAGAAATTCTAGCAATAATAGGTGGTATTATTGGTGCAATTTCTTTCTCTGGAAGTATAATCGCATTTGGAAAACTGCAAGGAATAATCAAAGGTTCTTTCCGGTTTAAAGGACAAAACCTTCTCAATCTTCTAATCATGCTTTTATTAATACTCATTAGTATTACAACCCTAATGGATTTTGAGTTAATGAAAAATCCAGTGGTTGCAGTATTTATTATTGCTCTGGTTTTTGGCATAGCGATGACTCTCCCAATCGGTGGCGCTGATATGCCTGTTGTTATTTCACTCTACAATGCTTTAACAGGTCTGGCCGTTGGTTTTGAGGGGTATGTACTACAAAATTATGCCATGATTATTGCTGGAACTGTCGTTGGTGCCGCCGGCACGCTTCTAACTCAGCTTATGGCAAAAGCTATGAATCGGTCTTTAGGGAACGTTCTTTTTAGTGGATTTGGTGACCAAAGTATTTCAGTAGAGGGTGATTCTGAAAACCAAGGAGAAATGAAACCAATAGAATCTAGTGATGCAAGTATTATGATGGCTTTTGCTCAAAAAGTAATCATTATTCCTGGTTATGGAATGGCTGTTGCTCAAGCTCAACAAAAGGTCTGGGAATTCTCTCAATTATTAATAGAAAGAGGTGTTGATGTAAAGTTTGCCATCCACCCAGTAGCTAGAAGAATGCCAGGTCATATGAATGTCTTGCTGGCAGAAGCTGGCGTGCCTTATGATTTAATTTATGATGCTGAAGAAATCAACCAAGAATTTAAGAACTGCGATGTGGCTTTGGTCATAGGTGCAAATGATGTAGTCAATCCGGTTGCAAGAACAGACCCATCCAGTCCCATCTATGGTATGCCTATACTTGATGCTGATTATTCAGCAAATATCATTGTGGTTAAAAGAGGTCAAGGTGCTGGTTTCTCTGGCATACAAAACAGTTTATTCTTCTTGGATAATACAAAAATGCTCTATGGAGATGGTAAAGAAGTAGCTGCAAACTTAGTTCAAACAATTAAAGAACTCTAGATAGCAATACACCTCTTATAGGTCTTATGATATTCAGCATAATGTTTAAGAAATTTGAAATGGAACGCTTTCAGTCTCTTTATGAGAATGAGGTTAAATACAACCTAAGCGACAGTGGAAATCACCCGATGTCCATCAATCAACTATTCAATGAAGAAGAGGTTAAAGCCCTATTGGATATGGAAATATTTTATGGTTATAGCAAGGGTGATCCTAGGCTATGTGAAGCAGTATCCATGTGGTATCCAGAAAAAACATCTGATAATATTCTGATCACCAATGGTTCGGCTGAGGCAAACTTTGTGATGGCGACAACTTTAATTCAACCTGAAGATGAAGTGGTTTTAGTGCTTCCTAATTACATGCAAATTCCAGGTATAGTGGAAAATATTGGTGCCAAAATAATAAATACATACCTTAAAGAAGAGTTGGACTGGCATATTGATATGGATGAAATGAGATCATTGGTTACACCTAAGACTAAGCTGATTTCTATATGCAACCCAAGCAACCCAACAGGCGCTGTGATGTCTGATAGCGAAATGGAAGAACTGGCTGAGATAGCTCGACAAAATAATGCTTTTGTTCATTCAGATGAGGTCTATAGAGGGTCTGAGTTAAATAACATAGAAACCAAAAGCTTTGCTAATTTTTATGAAAAAACAATCATCAGTTGTGGGCTATCAAAATCATTTGCTCATCCAGGTTTAAGAATAGGCTGGGTGGTAGCGGACTCTTCCTTAATAGCTGATATGTGGTCACGTAAGGATTATTCATCTATTACATCATCCGTTTTATCACAAGAAATTGCCATCAAGATCATGTCTGAAACAAACAAAGAAAAAATACTATCGAGGTCATCTGTTATGTTGGAATCCAACCTTCAATTGTTCCAAACATGGCTGGATAAACATGACGGCTTGTTTAGTTTTGTGCCTCCAAAGGCTGGTGGGATGGCTTTTGTTGGATACCAAATGGATATTAATAGCACAGAGTATGCTCATAAACTCAGAACCGAGCAAAGCGTTTTAATTGTCCCTGGCGATCACTATGGTATGGATAGCTATTTAAGGTTTGGTATTGGCTCAGAAGCTAATTACCTTTCAGAAGGTTTGTCTTTAGTAAGTGATAGCATTCAATCCCTAGGCTATTGAAAAAAACCATACTAAGCATTGCTCTTAATGCTCCAATTAAAAACTTATTTGACTATTCATTAGAAAATCATTCAAGCATCACTCCAAAACCAGGGCAAAGAGTTAGAGTGCCTTTTGGCAAACAAGAAAAGTTAGGTTTTATCAGCAAAGTCTCGGATGCAACAACCATTGCCTCTAGTAAAATTAGACCCATTATTAATATTCTTGATGAAAGACCCATACTGGATTCTGAACTATTAACACTTATAGATTGGACATCGAAGTATTACTACCATCCTATAGGTGAGGTTTTTGCTGCCGCTGTTCCTATATACCTAAGACAATCAAAATACCCCAAAATAGCCAAAGAAGATTCTGCTTCAAAACCCTTAGCTCTAGAAACAAGAAAAAAACTAACAAAAGAGCAACATCAATCTTTTAAAAACATCTCTAATGCAATGATCAAGAAAGAGCCGATCGTCTTAAATGGAATAACAGGCAGTGGTAAAACTGAATTATACATGCAAGTTATTGAAAGAAATTTGAAAAAAAAAGAACAAGCATTAGTGCTCGTCCCAGAGATAGGATTAACGCCTCAATTATTGGGAGAATTTAGATCTAGGTTTGGCAATACTATAGCTGTTATTCATTCTGAAAATACCCCAAAAGAAAATGCTGTTAATTGGGTTAAGGCAAAAAATGGGTTGAGTAAAATTATCATTGGAACAAGGTCCTCAATTTTTACACCTTTTCAGTCACTTGGTTTAATTATTGTTGATGAAGAGCATGATGCTTCTTATAAGCAGCAAAGCGGTTTAAGGTATTCAGCTAGGGATTTATCCCTTGTCAGAGCTGCAAACAATGGTATTTCTGTGATTCTAGGTTCCGCTACCCCTTCTTTTGAAACGCTAATGAATGTTGAAACAAAGAAGTATCGGCAAACTGTTTTAAAAAAGAGGGTTTTTTCTAACTCATTGCCATCAACACAAATGATTGACCTAAGAGTACACCCCCAAGAAAGAGGCCTCACTAAAATATTAATTAATGAAATAAAAAAACAACTTGATAACAAAAAACAATCACTAATTTATTTAAACCGAAGAGGTTATTCGCCTGCAACCGTTTGTATTGGTTGTGGGCATGTAGAAGAATGCCCAAGATGTGATACCAGTTTAGTACTCCATAAAAGTAAAGGTAAACTTATATGTCACCATTGCTCTACCACAAAAAATTGGGAAGAGAGTTGCACAGTATGTGGAGAAAGCGTTGCCCCCTTAGGAAAAGGAACGGAGCAAATAGAGGAATACTTAAAGGAGCAATTCCCTAAAACAAATATCATACGAATAGACAAAGACACCGTTAAATCTAAAAACAGTAGACAAGAAATGCTCTCACAAGCGAAATCAGGAAAGGGGGAGATCTTGCTAGGCACACAAATGCTAGCCAAAGGCCATGACTTTCCCAATCTAACATTGGTAGCAATTGTTAATGCTGACCAAGGTTTGTTCGGCAGTGACTTTAGAAGCAGTGAAAAATTTGCACAAACATTGTTGCAAGTCTCTGGAAGAGCTGGGCGCAGAAAGGAGAAGGGGTTAGTTATGATACAGACCTACAATTCTCAAAATCCCCTACTTAATAAGATTATTTCACAAGATTATTTATCTTTTTATAAAGAGGCAATAAAAGAAAGAGAGATGCCTCAGTGGCCTCCTTATTCACACATAGCCCTACTTCATGCAGAATCTACAAGACAAGCCTCTGTTTTTAATTTCTTAAATCAAATTAATAACAATTGTTTAAAAAAGAATATTGGTTCCACATTGGTGCTAGGGCCTAATGCATCACCCATTGAAAAGAAATCAGGCCGTTATCGGGGCCAACTTTTATTATTAAACGTCAGTCGAAAAGAACTGCATCAATTCATCAAAACAATGGATCTTTATATTCAAAAACAAAAAATAAAAAGAGAGGTTAGGTGGGCAATCGATGTAGATCCAATTGATTTATCCTAAAATACTCTTAAGTTAGCTAAAATAGAACATGAGGCAACTGTATTGAATAAGAAAATAACAAAAATAATTACTGCATCTATATTGAGTCTAGACATTCAAGATAAAAACTTGGCTGAGGATTTAAATGTAGAGGTTACCCAAACAAAAAATCTAAGTCATGGTGATTTTTCTTGTAGTGTTGCGATGCGACTTTCAAAGGTATTAAAACTACCGCCTTTGGATATTGCAAAAAAAATTATCAATGCGATTGAAATCATTGATGGCATTGAAAGAATAGAGGCAGTGCCTCCTGGCTTTATTAATATTTTTCTAACGAAGTCTGAAAAAACACAAGTTTTAAAAAAGATACTCAAAGAAAATAATGATTTTGCTACAGAAATACCAGGCTCAAAAAACTCAGTGCTCCTAGAGTTTGTTTCTTCCAATCCAACAGGACCCCTTCATGTTGGCCATGGCAGACATGCTGCATTTGGTGATTCACTTGCAAAACTACTGCGTAAAGCGGGTTATAAGGTAGAGACTGAGTATTATATTAATGATGCAGGCAGACAAATAGATATCTTGTTGATTAGTATTTTAATTAGGGCTTTAAATAAATTGGAAATAAAGAGTGCTCTTCCAAGAGCATGTTACCAAGGAGAGTATTTAAACCCTATAGCTGATCAAATAATTAAGCAGTACAAAAACCTATTGGCCTCTTTGCCTGTTAATAATTTTTTAAAGCAAGATGTTTCAGAAGATGTGGAAATAGATTTAGCAATCTTGAGTATCAAGAATGAAATAGGTGATGAGATGTTTGAATCCCTATCAGGTGAAATCTGTAATATCACAATCAACATGATCAAAGAAGATTTAAATACATTTGGAGTTAACTTTGATCATTGGTACTCAGAACGATCTATGATAAATAATGGTTTAATCAACAACAGCATTAATGACTTAAAAAAACTAAACCTTCTTTACAAACAAGAAGGGGCTTTGTGGTTAAAAACAACTAATTTTAATGATGACAAAGATAGGGTTGTCTTAAGAGATGATGGTAGATCAACCTATTTTGCCTCAGATATTGCTTATCATGCAGATAAAAAGAAGCGTGGTTATGATCAACTAATAAATATCCTGGGCTCAGACCATCATGGGTATATAGGAAGATTAAAAGCTGGGCTTTCATCATTGAATTTTTCTCCGGAAGATCTCGAGGTAGTTTTAGTTCAATTTGTTAGTCTTTATAGGGGAAAAAAGAAAATACAAATGTCTACTCGTTCAGGTGAATTCATCCCAATGTCTGAGCTTTATAATGAAGTAGGTGTGGATGCAGCTCGTTTTTTTTATGTTTCAAAATCTCAAAGTCAGCACTTAGAGTTTGATCTTGAACTAGCAAAACAAACCAATAATGAAAATCCGGTTTATTATATTCAATACGCACATGCCAGAATTTGTCGTGTATTAACCCAAATGACTAGCCAAACAATGTCTTTTGAGAAAGCAATAGCAGAAAAAAATCTTGATAAATTAACAACGAAACATGAGGTTGAGTTAATTGCGAAACTCAGTGGCTATCCTGCGTTAATTAAACAATCAGCACACAATAAAACAATACACACATTGGCTAATTACCTTCATGAGTTAGCTCAATTATTTCATTCGTATTATGGTGCAGAAACATTTTTAATTGCAGACAAAGAATTAAGAAATGCGAGAGTATTGTTGATACAAGCAGTAAAAATAATCTTAAAAAATGGGTTATCTTTAATAGGTGTCTCTGCGCCTTCAAAAATGTAGTGGGTTAGCAATAATATTGTTTACTTTTTGTATTTAATATCTAAAGACTGAAGCTTTCTATATAAATTAGTTCGTTCCATACCCACTCTTCTGGATAATTCACTTATTTTGCCCTCAACAATTTCTAATTGGCGAATTAGGAAAGCTCTCTCAAATTGCTTTTTCGCTTCTTTCATGCTTAAAGTCATTACATCACTTTGCACTAAAAGGTTTCCTTGAGGACCTTGCAGGGTTAATGTTTCCTCAATTTCTTCTATATTAATAATTTCTTTATCTTGTCTGGCTAAAGTGGCATGAACCATATCTATTAATTGTTTAATATTTCCAGGCCATGAATATTTTGAAAGCATGTTTTGTGAGGCTAAACTAAACCTTCTGATATTAAGCCCCTCATTTTCACTAAAATATTCCACACAAAGCTTTAATAGCTCTGGTATCTCATCTAAAAATTTTCTTAGTGGTGGTATCTCAAGACAATATTCATTCGTTAAAAACTCCAAGTCTTCTCTATCAATATTTGAATCAATAGCTATAAAACGATTAATATTATTGTTACTATGCATGCCATTAATAACAGATAAAACGATACTTTGTCTCTCATTATTTAAGCTTGAAAAGCCATTGATGTATAAGGTTCCAGTTTTAATTTCATTTATTTCCTCTACTACATATCCTTTAAATGCATCAACCTCTTTATGATCAGAACTTAACATGTTTAAGTGCATATTTTTAAAGTTTGACTCGTCCTTATTAGTTCGTAAATGAAGATATCTAGCCCAACCATGTTTCTCTGTTCCAGTTTCACCAACAATAAAAAGTTTTTTTCTTGCTCTACTGTCCCCTAATGTTGAATTAAAAATATTAGACATTGTCTTACTTTTTCTCAATATATAAGACAAAATATCTTCATTTGACATGGCGTCCGTAAAATTAAAAGCTCGATTTAAAGCATCAAAAAGTTTTTCCATAGAGATGGGTTTTTCTATAAAATCAATAGCTCCTAGTTTTGTAGCCTCTATTGCAGTTTCTATGGTTGCATGTCCAGATATCATAATTACTGGAAAATTTATTGCGTTTTCTTTTGACCACTTTTTCAATAATGAAATACCGTCAACATCAGGCATCCATATATCTAAAAAAACTAGATTGGGTATTTTATTTTTAATCTTAATTTCAGCTTCTATAGCTGATTCAGCTATCTCGGTTGAATACCCTTCTTCTATAAGAATTTCCTGAATCACGGTTCTAATTTCCAACTCATCATCAATTATCAAAATATGCTTTTTTTCTATACTCATGTAATCCTTCTTTTATTTTTTTGTGCTTTGAGAAAAAAGATATTCAAGGTAGCTCCTTTTTCTTTGTTATTTTTAATGGAAATTAACCCCTTATGCTCTTCTATAATCTTTTTAACTATTGGCAAACCCAGTCCTGTGCCTTTATTTTTTGTTGTTATGTATGGCTCAAAAACAGAGTCTAGAAGATTGTTTTCAAAGCCATGGCCATTGTCTTTAACCTCCAAAACTAAATATTCATTTGATTGGTGTATGACAGGCTTAGTTATTATTTTTATTATTGGGTGGCTTTCTGACTTTAAAGCATCAATTGTATTTGTAAATACATTATTCAGTACTTGTCTTATACGTCTTATATCAGCCTCTATAAAGGAATTGCCATTATGCTCAACTAAAACTTGAAATGGGTCTTCGTCTCTTTTTAAAAATTCCAATGTTTCATCAATAAGCTTTGACACATCAAAGACTTCAAAATTTAATTCTGGTTGTTTTGCAAAATTGCCAAATTCTAACACCATATCTCTCAAAACCTCTACCTGGCTCACAATCGTATCTGTTGATTTATTTAAGAAATCAAGATCTTCATTTTTAAAAACTGATGCGTATCTTTTCTTTATACGCTCAGCTGAAAGCTGAATGGGTGTTAATGGATTGTTAATTTCATGAGCCATTCTTCTGGCTACATCACTCCAGGCTGCTTCTTTTTCAGCCTTAATAAATGATTCAACCAATGAGCTGATTTCATCGCTGTCTGACTGGGGTGAATGCATCATTGAATTTGACTCTGACGCTGACCGTGTTTTTTTCTCAAGTGACTCAATCGGCCTGACCAATCTATCTGCAAACTCTATAGAGCCGTAAATTGCCAATAATAAAGCAAGCATAACAACCAGCAACAAAGTTAAAATATAACTATATTGAATTGGTATTTTTAAAAAACTAAGCCTGCCATATCTTGCATAGGTTTCTTCAACGGAATCCGCCATCATGCTTAATTGTGGATCAACAGCAAATATGCCCTGAAGGTATAGTGGTGTTTGGTTTGATGCAAAACTGAGAATGGGTATCAATACCCTTATTGTATAGCCATCTGATTCGGATGAATCTAAACTACTCCAGGATTGTTGGGATTGAGCTATGTTTACTTCTAGCAAAGACGGTAGTTGTGGTGCGAATAATACGATTGTCTCAGTGCTAAAAGCAATAACTTGCAGGTTCTGATCTAATAGTAATAATTGTTTTGCAGAAATAGCTTCTCTTGCTTTATTAAGCTGTTGTTCAATGTCCTCAATTCCATCCAAAGAAAGAGCAATATTAGCAGTGTCAAATACTCTTTTTTGTTCTTGGTCATCCATAGCGGAGCGACCCAAAAGTAAAGCGTTTCTAAGTCCGTCTTCAACATCAGCATCAAACCAAATATCCAACCCTTTGTTCATAAAATCAGTGGCGAAAATAAATACAAGGAGAGCAGGCAAAACCGAAAGTCCACTAAATGCCAGTGCCATTCTAGCTCTCAACCGAGCACCCAACTTACTCTTCTTGTAATCCATCAATATTTTTCTAGCGCTTAAAAAAACCACACCCAATAAAACAAGAAGGGATACGCTATTTATTATAAGCAGTGGCATTTGCATGCGATTAAACTCGTTGGGGTTGTCTGCTGCAAACATCAAAGCAACCAGAGAGCTAATGCTTAAAATAATTAGAAGAAAAATAATTTTTTTTGCTGAGTTAGATCTTATTTGAATAACTTCCATTCCACCATCTCCATTTCTGTATCTAGGTTTTCTCTCCAGAAAGTTAAACTCTGCATCCACCTTGGAACATCCTGAGCTCTTATATAGGTTATTAAATAAACATGATAATTCTCTTCAATGTTGATTAAAGAATCATCAATTAGGGGTAAGTTTTTAACATCACTAATATAGACTTCTATATCACTTAAATCAGAAGACGATAACTCTCTTCCTGTAATGCTGTTTAGAACTGAGTATCTTCTAGTAAATGCATTGTAGCGAACCAGGTATTTCTGCTCTACTTCTCCGATAGTTCTATCAAACCTCCAAGACTTAATATTGACTATTGAAAACCTTAGGTCTACCTCAAAAGACAACCCCGAATTTAAAGCCTCAACCTGATCGGCTCTAAAGCCAACTGGTAGCTTGATGTTTGAATAATACACACCGTTCTCAAGATAGGACTCTCCATAGCTGTCTTTAACCTGAGAATATAACTCTCCAGAAAACAGAGTAAAAATAAAAAAAAGTAATAATGATTTATTTTGTTTCATTGCTTTAAGCCTAATACTTTCCCTATCATTGGAAACCCTTTAATAAAATCCAAAGCATACATTTGTTTCTTACCTTCAAGTTGCAAGCTTTTTACAAATAAGCTTCCTGAGCCTGTTTTTATTACAACGCCTTCGCTTTGCAAAGCAAGCACCTCTCCTGGAATGCCTGTTTGCGACTCATTGTTTTCTATTGCTGAATCCCAGAGCCTCAAATACTTATTATCAATATAGGTATAGGCAATTGGCCATGGGTTATATGCTTTTATGGCTCTATTGATTTCTTTTGCTGATTTATTCCAATTTATCTCTCCATCAGCTTTACTAATTTTAGTGCAAAAACTAGCTTTTTCATCTTGTTGCTCCTTGGGATGTATTTTGCCTGATAGAATGTTCCCTAGGTGCTTCCTAATCATTTCAGCAGACAATAATGAAAGTTTATTGGAGAGCGTTTGGTGGTTTTCTCCATCGCTAATACTAGCCTTTTCTGATATAAATACTGGACCCGCATCAAGCTTGCCCGACATTCTAATAATGGATACCCCTGTTTCTTTGTCCCCATTTAAAATTGAAGCCTGTATGGGTGTCGCCCCTCTCCATTTGGGTAATAATGAAGGATGAATATTGAGTGTTTCAATAGCAGCCAAATTCAAAATCTTTTCTGGTATAAAATTTCCATATGAGGCTGTTAAAATCACATCAGGCTTCAATGATTTTATCTCGGCTAGTGCATCATCAGTTTTTAGATTGGCTATATCTAAAATTTTTAACCCTAAGTCTAGGGCTAAAGTTTTAATTTTATTAGTCCGGCTTTTGAGCCCCCTACCTTGTTTTTTATCAGGTTGGGTAAGCACTCCCACTATTTCATACGGCATATTATAAAGCGTTTTTAATGGCTCTTCCGAGAAGGCAGATGATCCAGCAAATATAATTTTTAATGGTGAGGTCATTCTATGGGGTTTTCTTTATATGAGATAATCGGGTTTTGTTTGCTTCTCTAGGTTTAATGCTTTTTTTTCCTTAATTATTTTTTTTCTTAGTCGTTCAAGCTTTATCTCAGAAACATAATCAATAAATAACTTGCCATCTAGGTGGTCAATCTCATGTTGAATGCATACAGAAAGGAGGCCATCTGCTTTCATATAAAACTCTTCTCCATCCAGCTTATTTGCTTTTATCTCTATGGATTCAAATCTATTAACTTCGGTTTTTATATCAGGAACAGATAAGCAACCCTCGCTGCTTTCAATCTCCCCACTTGAGTTTTTTATTTCAGGATTAACAAACACCATTGGCTCGTTTCTTTTTTCTGAAATATCTATAACAATTAATCTAATATGATGGTTTACCTGTGGTGCTGCTAAACCTATACCCATAGATTGATACATTGTTATTAACATGTCTTCTGCTAACTGCTTTAATTCATTATTAAATGTTTCAACCGCTATAGATGTTTCCCTTAACCTCTTATCTGGAAACTCTAAGATCTCTAATTTTATATTCAATTCAAATCCTTTTTCAATCTTTAAAATATGGAGATTTATATTATCATGATGTTGTTGTTTTTTTCCAAAAGTCTCTACTTAGATGAAATGAATTAAAAAGAATTGACCTCTTAGTTTTTTTGGTTCATCCTCAATTTATTAAATTAAATATGCACCTAATATGAATCATAAATTAAAAGAAGCCTTTCTAGATGTGCTGCTTTATCTTTTTGAATATTATTCAGAAGACAATGATTTAGAAGAAGATGATGATTTTGAGATAAGAAACAAGCTGAAAGTGGCAGGATTTAGAGAGGATGCTATTGAACATGCATTAGATTGGGTTGGAATTTTTAAAGACTCTTCCTCAAACAACACTATTGAGAAACCAGGGTCGAAATCAATCAGGGTTTTAAACGATGAAGAAAAGAATCTTTTAGACGAAGAGTGCCAAAATTATATCTTAAGATTAGAAAAGTTTGGTTTGTTGCCACCCCTTAAAAGAGAGTTATTGATAGATAAGTTAACATCGATTGGTTTTGAGCCAATGGATATTGAGGTAGTGAAAGCTTTGAGTATTTTAATGTTATTTCAAGAACCCTCTATTGATGTAAAACTGCATAGTGTCGAAGGGGAAGATCTTTGGGAAAAACCAATAACATTGAACTAAAGAGCATTTTAATCATATAATCACTGCCGCGCATGACGCGGCTTAATATTTTGGGACAAACAAATGAAAACACTCGTTATAGTGGAATCGCCAGCAAAGGCAAAAACAATTGGCAAATACCTCGGTAATGATTATGAGGTATTGCCCACTATTGGACACATTAGAGAATTACCAAAAAAAGATGCTATAGACCCTAATAATAATTACGAAATGACTTATATCATTAGTCCGGGTAAAGAAGATGCTATTAAAAAAATAACAGCGTCAGCTAAAACATGTGATGAGATTATTTTAGCAACTGATCCAGATAGAGAAGGCGAGGCTATTGCATGGCATGTTGCAGATATTCTAGAAACCAAAAATCAAAAAAAAATAGCAGGAAAGAATATTAAAAGAGCTGTTTTTTATGAAATCAGTAAGGATGCGGTAAAAAAAGCAGTGCAATCCCCTGGAGAGATTGCCATGGATATGGTTTTATCACAAGAGACAAGGCGGGCATTAGATAGACACTTTGGTTTTACTCTTTCCCCTCTTTTATGGCGATTATTTCCAAGTAACAATCATTCTGCAGGACGAGTGCAGAGTCCTGCCTTAAGATTGATTGTTGAAAGGGAAAAAGAAATCGAAGCATTTCAGCCCCAAGAATATTGGAGTATTGATGCGGAAATAAAAAAAGACTCCTCCTTTCAGGTAAAACTAGCATCATTTGAGGGTGAAACTGTTAAAAAGTTTACATTCTCAACCAATGCTATTGTTGAAAGCGTTAGCAATAAGCTCGAAGAAGGTTGCATTGATGGCATGGAAGCAGCATCCATAACCAAAGCATCACGAACACAAAACCCTAAGTCGCCATTCAGAACTTCCGTCTTACAACAACAAGCCTCTAATAAATTTGGTTTCACACCTAAAAGAACCATGCAGATAGCTCAATCGCTTTACGCAAGAGATGGTGGTGGTCTTATCACATATATTAGAACAGACTCTATTGAAATCGACCTAGGTAAGCTGCCTAGTATTTATGAAAAAATCTCTAGCTTTTATGGTGAAAACTACTTGGAAAAAAGAAGTTTCAAAAATAAAAAAGAAGCTAAAAACATACAAGAAGCACATGGTGCCATAGTCCCTGTTGATATTAATATTGTGCCAAACGAGATTAAATCTCAATTAAACGATGATGAGCTAAAGTTGTATTCACTGATTTGGGAAAGAACAATTGCCTCCCAGATGAAAAGTGCTGTGTTTGAAAGAACATCCATTGAGTTCAGGCCTAAATCGGATCCAAATTTAGCTGTTTTCACTTTCTCTGATCAAGAACTTATTTTTGATGGATACCTTAAGGCAACAAAAGAACTGGTTAAAAACAACCCTGCACCAAAGATTTCTGAAGGCGAGGCAATGGATTTTGTTGGCCTGATCAAAGAACAACATTTTACAGAGCCTCCTCCTAGGTATAATGATGCCAGCATGATTAAAACCCTTGAAGAAAAAGGCATTGGCAGGCCTTCAACTTATGCTGATATTTTATCTAGGCTTACTGATAGACAATACATTACGTTAAAACAAAAGAGATACGCGCCATCTGATATGGGTAGATTGGTAAGTAATTTTTTAAACGAAAACTTTACCAATTACATTAGTGATGAGTTTACTTCAATGATGGAGAATGACTTAGATGCTATATCCAATGGTCAAAAAAGTAAAAAAGAGGTGTTAGACCAGTTTTGGGAACCCCTCGAAATGGGAGTCTCAAAAACCGGAGAAAATGTTACTCGGAGAGATGTAAATCCTCAGCGTTTATTAGGGCAAGATCCAGACTCTGGTAAACCAATTTTTGCAAGAATGACAAAAAATGGTCCTGCGGTTCAGTTGGGCGATATAGACGTTGAAGAAAAACTGCAATGGGCTAGCCTCAAAGAGGAGCAATCTCTTTTTGCAATAACCCTTGAGGAAGCATGTGATTTATTTAAAAAACCTGAAGATAATATTTTAGGGCTTCACCCTGAAACCAATGAACCAATTATTGCGAGAGTTGCTCGATACGGCCCTACTATTCAACTGGGGACAACTGAAAATGGAAATAAACCAAGGTATGTTGGCGTTCTTCCAACCGATGATATTACTAATATTACTTTAGAGAGAGCTCTCGCTTATCTTGCTTTACCTAGAGAGATTGGAAAAGATCCAGAGTCAAATGAGCCCATATTAATTACCATAGGTCCATATGGTCCTTATTTTAAAAAAGGATCAAGAAACTTCAGGGCTAGAAAGGGCATTGATCCATTTAATATTGATCTAGCAGAGGCCTTAGAAAATATTGCTGGAAGTAAAGGGTCAGGCAGTTTAAAAACCTTTGAAGACAGTAAGGTTAAAATAGTAGCTGGTCGTTGGGGGCCTTATATAACCGATGGCTCAAAAAATGTTTCTGTTCCAAAAGGCACTGAACCTGAAAGTCTTGAGCTTGAAGAATGTGTTGCTTTGCTAGCAGCTGCGCCAAAAAAGAAAAAAAGGAAAAAGAAGAAATAAAAACAATTCAGGAAATACATCAAATATTGCTTGATGGTGGAATCATTATCTATCCCACGGAATCAGTTTTTGGCCTTGGTTGTGACCCAAGAATTAAAACCTCTGTTAGTAAAATACTAAAAATCAAAGAAAGGCCTATAGGTATGGGGCTTATTTTATTAGGAGCCACGCTAGAGCATATAAAAAATTGGATTGTTGTTGATAAAGATCAAATAGAACAAGTTAACAAATCAACAACAAGGCCCACCACTTTTCTTATACCGGCTAGCAAGCAGGCACCAAAATGGCTAACGGGAAAACATGCTTCAATAGCTTTTAGAAAATCAAAAGACCCTTTTATCAAGGGCATTACGGACTTATTAAAAGCCCCGCTAGTCTCTACCAGTGCTAATTTTCATGGTGATCCCACAATTAATGAATATAAAATCATAAGAGAAAAGATGGGCGACATGGTAGATTATATTGTAGAAGGGCCTTGTGGGGAACAGGATCAGCCTTCAACAATTGTTGACCTTATCTCTGGGAAAAACATAAGACCTTAGGTAACAGTTATAATAAAAGATAGTATTTTTAAAAAGGCATAAAATGGACGCATATGGTGTAGTGGGAAACCCAATCAATCACAGCAAGTCGCCTAAAATTCATCATCTGTTTGCTGAGCAGCTTGGTCATCAAATTTCTTATTCAAAGATAGAGTCTTCTTTGGAGGATTTTACACAAACAATAGAGTTGTTTTTTACCAAGGGAGGTAAAGGGCTTAACATAACCCTTCCTTTTAAAGAGGCTGCTTTTAAATTATCAGATTCTTATGGGCAATCTGCAGAAAATTCTCAGGCAGTGAACACTCTGAGTTTTTCGGAGGATGGTCGAATATATGGTGAAAGCACCGATGGTTTAGGGCTACTAAAAGATTTAGAAAATAATGATATTTATTTAGAAGGAAAAGAGGTTTTATTACTCGGTTCTGGCGGTGCTGCAAGGAGTGTTATTCCGTCCCTCCATCAAAAAGATATCGCTGGTTTAACGGTTTGTAACAGAACAAAAGAAAAAGCAATAAAAATAAAAGAAGACTTTATTCATCTCAGAGAGATCAATGTCTTGGATGGACTGAGCTTAAAGAATCACTATGACATAGTGATTAATGCGACTTCAGCAAACCTTAGTAATGAGGCCCCAGAAATAAACCCTAATGTGTTTGATGGGTCTGTTTGTTATGACATGGGTTATACCTATGGCGATACTTTTTTTCTCAACTGGGCAAAAAAATTTAATCCGTCTATTTGTTTACAAGGCTGGGGTATGCTTGTTGAACAGGCTGCTGAGTCATTCTATATTTGGCGAGGTGTTCGACCAGATACAGAAGAAATTATTCTCAGATTGCAGAAAGAAACCGAAAATTAATCTTTGCACCAGACATCGTAAACAATGGAGTAGTTTGCCGCTATCTGAGAAAACGCTATGGCACCTCTCAACAACTCCTCTTCTTTGCGTTTTCTTTTTTCTTCTGCTTGTTGAAGGTTGTTATTTTTTTCAACTTCTTTAAAAAGATAGTCAGCCATACCTAATGCAGTTCCAACACCGACCGTTGTTTCATTGCACTCTTGTTTATTCAGTAACGAAATACTGTCAGCAAAGACAGGAGTACTGGTTAATATCAAAAACCCAGTAATTACTATTTTCTTCATTCTTTTATTCCTCCAAATACTTAGATAAATCATCATAGCCACCAACATGAATGCCATCAATAACTATTTGGGGAAAGGTCCTTGCATTAGGAAAAGATTTCTTTATAAAATCAAAATCAAAATCTTTATCTAATTCTTTATAGGTATATTTAATTCCTTTTTGATTGCATAAAAACTTAGCCTTTTCACAATGAATGCAGTCAAGTTTACCAAATATTTCAGCATGAAGGTGTTCTTTGTTGTTCATATTTTATTTTTATTGAGTTAATCTCTTTTAAAATTAATGTATCTATTTAAATTATTTTTGTTCAGCATTAGATAATATACAAATAAAAATTAAAAACTATGAAAATAGCGAGTTGGAATGTCAATGGAATTAGGGCACGAATAGAGCATGTTACTGCATGGATAAAATCCAATCAGCCAGATGTTTTAGCGCTGCAAGAAACAAAAGTAATGGATAATATGTTTCCATTCGAAGCCTTTACATCACTGGGCTATGAAGCAATGATCTACGGCCAAAAATCATACAATGGTGTAGCCCTATTATCAAAAAAATCCCCTAAAGAATGTACTAGAGGCATTGATGATTTTGTAGATGAACAGACTAGAGTAATCTCTGGAATCTATGAGGGGGTTAAGATTATTGATGTTTACATACCTAATGGTCAAAGCGTTGGTTCTGAGAAATTTGAATATAAAATGAGGTGGTTGACAAACTTACATCGTTACTTAGAGGCATCAATAAAAAGAAATGAACAAATTGTTGTCCTTGGTGATTTTAACATAGCGCCTCAAGATATAGATGTTCATGACCCTATAGAGTGGAAAGGTAAAGTCTTATGCAGTGATGAGGAAAGAGAATGGCTGCATAAAATAGAGAAAATAGGTTTTGTTGATAGTTTTAGATTGTTTAATCAAGATGAGGGTTTATTTAGTTGGTGGGATTACAGGATGGCTTCTTATAGAAGAAAAATGGGCATGCGAATAGATTTGATACTTATCTCTGAAGCATTAAGAAAAAATTGCATCAAAAGTTATATTGATGAAACCCCTAGGGCTTTAGAAAAACCATCTGATCACACGCCCGTGTTAATAGAGCTCAGGTTATAAGACCGTTTTTTGCTCCATCAAGTCCTTTATTAAACCGTCATCATATCCAATCCCTTTCAGTACACTCCTTGTATTTTGACCTCTAGTGGGCGCGGTATGTTTATAGATTGGAGTAGAATTAGAAAATTTTAATGGGCTGCCCGCTTGCCTCTCTGTCTCCTTAGCGCCCTTTGGAACATTGACTACCATTTGTCTATTTTGTAATTGTTGGCTCTCTATAGCTTCAGACAAACTTAGAACTGGTTCTACACAAGCATCAATATTTTCAAAAAGAGTAACGCACTCTTCAAAAGTTTTACTCCCGAAAGCGCTAGTCAAACCCTGATGGATTTTATCTTGTGCTTCTGGAGTTAAATAATCTAGATTATATAGGTCCATTCGACCCATTGCTTCGCAGAGTTCTTTAAAAAATTTTGGCTCAAGACTGCCGACAGAAAAATACTTCCCTTCCTTAGTTTTATAGTAATTATAAAAACCACCTCCATTGAGATTATTAGACTGAAAAGACGCTTCATTATCATTTACAAGATAGTCAGCTGCATGAATTGAGTTAAGAGCAAAACTTGCATCAAGCATACTGATGTCAATATGTTGTCCAATGTTTCGACTTTGCCTCTCAATGATGGCGGCTAAAATTCCTGTAACAGCATGCATAGAACCGCCCGCTAGGTCAGCTATTTGTATGCCAGATAAAGTAGGTCCTTCGCTTGTTGTACCACTATAACTACTAACCCCACTAAGAGATAAATAATTAATATCATGCCCTGCTTTTTGTTTTAAAGGGCCGGTCTGCCCATAACCTGTTATGGAGCAGTAAATTAATTTAGAATTAAGTTGAGACAATGATTTATAACTCAACCCCAATCGATCCATAACGCCTGGCCTGAATTGCTCAACAAGAACATCATAATCTTCAATTAATTTTTCAATAATAGCCCTCCCCTTGGGATCCTTAAGATTAATAGCAATAGATTTTTTGGATCTACCCAAATAAGACCTCATAGCTGCGCCACGATGCTTAAAAGATACATCGCCCTCGCTTACCGGCTCAACCCATAAAACGTCAGCCCCCATGTCAGCAAGGGTCATGGTTGCATAAGGTCCCGGAAGAAGTGTTGAAAAATCAAGAATTTTTATTTTATCTAAAGGGGCCATATCACTATAGAGAAAGGTGGATTTTTTCTAGTTGTTGAACAACAAGGTCTACGTGTTCTATTTGAAAGGTCATTGGTGGTCTTAGTTTGATCACATTGTTTTGTGGCCCTGTCTGGCCTACTAATATGCCATTATTCATTAACCGCTCCACAGTTAATGTGGTTGTTGCTTTATCTTTCATTTCGACGCCAATAAACAGGCCGCTACCTCGTATATCTTTTATGACTTCACTAGAGCCAATAGCTCTGCTTAGCTCTTTTTGAAAATAGTTACCTACTATTTTTGCATGCTCAACCAAGCCCTTGTCTTGAATGCATTGCATCACTGCCAGGCCAGCGGCACATGCAACAGGATTCCCTCCAAATGTATTAAAGTAACCATAGTCATGGTTAAAGCTATCAGCAATTTCTCGTGTTGTTATTACAGCAGAAATAGGGTGTCCATTGCCCATAGGCTTACCCAATGTGACAATATCTGGAACAACTTCGGAATGCTCAAAGCCCCACATAAAATCGCCTGTTCTGCCAAAGCCTGACTGCACTTCATCTGCAATGGTTAGCCCTCCCAATTCCTTAACCAAGGCATATAGTGTTGCTAGGTACTCTTTTTTAGGAAGATAAATGCCCTCACTGCTAAAAATATTATCTGCAATAAAAGCTGCTAAAGAATGGCCATGAGATTTCAATATTTTAACCTGAGCCGTTGTATTTTGGATATATTGTTCTTCATGCTCTGGGTAAGCTTCTGGACCAGGTATGGTTGCAATCCAACTTTCTCTTTGTGTTTCACTACAATCCTCTGGGCTCATCTGAAAAACTGCTGTGGTATTACCGTGGTATGCATTCTCAGTAACCAAACACCCTGTTTGGCCCGTATAATTTCTTGCAATTTGTAAAGCTAAATCATTTGCTTCACTGCCGCTGCAACAAAAATAACAAACGTTTAAACCTTCTGGCATGGACTCTATTATTTTCTCAGCTAAATCAACAATGTTGTGATGCAAATAACGAGTGTTGGTATTAAGCAATGCTGCTTGTTGGGCGATAGCGTCCACTACTTCTGAATTGCAGTGCCCAACGTGAGCAACATTGTTATAAACATCTAAATATTTTTTCCCTGCTTCATCAAACAACCAAACATCATCGCCTTTTATGATGTGTAGAGGTTCTTTGTAAAAATATTGATCTCCATTTCCCAAATAACTCATGCGCTTTTTAAAAACTGCTTGTTTATTAACTTCTTCGCTCATTTTTAAAACCCTAATCAACAACAGGTGTTAAGTTGTTTTTTAGTGTAGTCGACACACCTTCCAGGTCTGACTTTAATAGCGCTTCTAGAGTTTTCCACATTCGTTGTATTCCGCCTAAAATATACTCTTGGTTATCGGGGTGATCTATCGCTCTCCACTCACAAATGATTGCCGACATCGCAACCCTATTCATAATTAGCCCAGGTAATAAGTCGAGCTCTTTGGGCAACAGTGGGTATGCTTGATGGTAGCCGGACAATAAGCTTGAAGTGCCTTTAAAAATATCATTCATAGCAGCGGTTTGATAAGCGGCAGCCACTGCCAAATCATTAATTAAAGGTGCCTCCACCATGTCGCCAAAATCTATCATTCCGGCAACCTCTGATGATCCTGATGACACCAATATGACATTATCAGAGTTCATGTCATTGTGAATTACCTGGGTCCGGAGCTTTGCCAATGGTTTCTCAACATGGTCTGTAAAATATAATAAAGCTTTGTGTGCCATACTTTTATTATGCTTATTTTTAATAAATGGAAGCAATTCATAAAGAAGGTGTGTGTGGCTCATGTCCCATAGTAATTTATGCTTTGATGAAGAATGTTTAAAGTTTTTTAAGCCTTTCCCTAGGCTGCCTAAAAAAGAACCCATGTTTGAATACAGTTTTTGAATGTTTTTTGGGGAGTTTATGTCGCCCAGTGGTTTTCCATCTACAAAAGAAACCAGTCGAACTAAAAATTTTTGGTTATGCATTTTTACAGCCACAATGTCACTGCCTGATAAATTGCATTTAACCCTAGGTAGAGATAATTCAGAGTTATTAGAAAGGTGCTTAAGGGCTTTGTTTTGAAAATCTAAGGTATTAAAACTTTCCTTGCTGTTGGCTATTTTTAATACAAAACGTTCATTGTTTGAACTTTCTATATAAAAGTTTTGATCTCTTTCACTGGCTAAATATTTAATGTTTTTTGGGCTATCAACCCATTGTTCGGCAATCTTTTCGGCATCACATATGCTTAAATTAGGGGCTGGGTTTTCCAAAACAGGGAATGCAAAAACAGGGCTCTTCATCTCTTAGACCTCGCTCCAAATGGATTCAATCCAGGACTTTATAAGCAACGCCTCTTCCCATCTGTCCGATAACTCCAGTTGATTTTGATCAGTAATAGCATATGCAGGAGGCCCTAGTTCGCATAAAAAAACCAATGTGGCATCGTCATCATTCCTGGCCTTCCATTTTTTAATGCCTTCTTTCCACCAATTTTTAAAGACATTAACCCATACTTGGTGCTGAGGAAACGATAACTGTATTTGAATTTGGCCTCTGGCTGCCACCCGGCCTTGAAAACACTCTGCCCGATCCAAAATAGTATTAATATAACCCTGATCTCTTTCATTAATAGGAGTCCACATCTCTCTATCCACTACAAAATGAGAAAGATCGGCACATAATTTCATCTCAGGTACCGCATCAATCAACTGCAGCGTGTAATACAAATCATTTAAAATACTATCCCTATGTGTTTCAAACAGTATGTCTACTTCGGCTTTATCGGCATCCTCCATCCATCGCTTCACAACTGGAATGCCATCTCTATAATCAATGGGCATAACCCCTCCAATAACATTAACAAAACAAGCATTGAACTCTTTTGCCAAACCAAGGACGGGGTTAAGGTCATCAAGGTGGTAGGGAAATGCATTAACCATGCATTCAAGCTCATTGCTTTTAAACAAGGCTTGCATTGATTTAAACTGCTCCACTTCATCAGCCGTTAGATCAATGCAAACTCCATCAAAACCGCCTGCTTTAATTTTTTCAAACTTTGACTCATTTGAGGGCTCCTCATCTATTGGGTGTCTTTGCTCCATACCCCAAAGTGACTGATATATTTTTAGGTGTTGCATTCTTTAGTCTGAAAAATAATGAGCCAATGTGGATTTTTGCAATATAACATCAACCATGGCTCTATCTTTAATTGCATTGTATTCATTACATAAAGCTAAAAAAGATTTTTTATGATAACGGTTAGGGGAGCCAATACGGTGTTCAAAAAGCTTGTTCTTTATCGTCACAGATAAAGAGTCATGCCCATCAATCACTGCTTGATTGTTTGCTTGCAGCCATGGCATAAAAATACCCCCTATGTCTTGGGTCAAAATTGGCATTAATGTTTCCTCCAAGTTTTTCCAAGGCTCAAAATCACCCCTCATTTCTGGGTTTTCCATTAAATGAATCCATTTTAGCGTTTTAGGATAGCTCAACTCAATAATCTTTTTTAAAGTTGGGTCTGACCATGCTTGATAGAGTTGCCCATAAATTCCAAAATCAGCAATAGAGGGTTTTAAGCCAAAAAAATAAGGTCTTGCCTGAAGGTGGGTCTCACTGTGTTTTAAAAAATCTAAAAAAGACTCTTCGATTTGGCCCCCTGTATTTTTATTAGAACTTGTGACCCAGAGTCTTGCTATTTGACGCTTACGAATAGCTGAGGCAATTTTCTTATGGGCGAAGCGATTAATAATAGGAATTATTTTGACCCAAGTGGGTAAAAATGGATCAGTAATCCTAAGCGCCGCATCCCATTGATCTTCCTTGTAACTCCAACGCGAATGAAACATCGGTTTGACCAACCACTCGTCAGCATACTCTTCCAACAGTCTTGCTATAAATGCTGTGTGTTCCTCTTTTGGAATTATAGAGCGCTCTTGAAATTGTTTTTCCATTAACTGAATAATTGGGGTTGAGTCTTGTATGGCTTTTTTTTCAGGGGTAATGACCAGTGGAACTATGGCTATTTTGGCATGCTTCTTAAACTCGCTATTTGTTTTATGACTCCTTTCGATCCAGCTGTGCGGAATCCTTTTATATCTAAAATAAGATCGAACCTTTACAGAGTAAGGTGATGGTTCGTTGCCATACACAAGGTATTTTTCAGTCACTACTTCAAGCCTCCAATACTGGGTAACACTTGTTGAATAACGGCATTTAAGCCTATTTCGCTCCGTTGATCATCTTTAAAATAACTGTTCCATACAACAACGTAGTCTTTGTTTGGGTTTGTGATTAAACCTTGTCCAGCCCAGCCCCCTTTAAAGAGGTCACCATTCTCATAAACCATATCCCACTGATAAATATTGTATCTTAACTCTTTGGGTATTTTGTTGGCGCCCTCCCTGCGAATCAAATGGGGTCTTCCTTGGTTTAATAGGTATGCGATGTGATCTTCTGAAATGATGCGTTGGTCAGATACAGTTGAATAACTGGGTGTAAACAATAGGCCAAACCTGGCTAAGTCTTTTAGTGTTGTTAACAGTCCGCCATGCATAACAGGAATGCCATTCCTAGGAGCAAAAATGGCAGCATCACTCTCGGTCCCTATTTTTGTCCATATCATCTCACTCAAGGCATCTTGAAGTTGCATGCCGGTTATCTTTTCAACCAGCCAACCTAAAACGAATGTATTGACTCCGGAGTAGCTATAAACCGTTCCTTGCTCGTAAAGAGAGCCAAAATTCATATTCGCTATAAACTCATAAGGGTTATTAGGAGATGATTCATCCCAATAACCATCTCCCACAGCCATTGAATAAAGGTAATAACAAGATTTTTTATTTGTATAGTTATCTGGACAGTTAATGCCTGTCGCCATATCAAGAATATTGTTAATAGTGATGTTTTTAAAATCAGAATTTTTAAGTTCCGGTAGGTAGAAGTCAATGGGCAAACTAATATCAATCTTATTTTCTGCCTCAAGAATTGCTATCAAGCTGGATACAGTCACTTTTGTGACGGACCAGTGAACTGGTTTTTCATATGGTTTCATTCTGGGGTAGTGCTCAAAAACAACCTTCCCTTTATGCAAAATAACTACCCCCATAGCTGTGGATTGTTCGCTATCAAGAAACGCTTTAAAACCCATGCTTCCTGCTTTAGTTTTGATCTGTAATGCATCAATATCGCTATTAAGATTGCTTTCTAGTTGTTTGACTGCACCCTTCCTATAAACCGTGACTGTTGGAAAAATCTTATTGAGATTTTTAAAATTCCAAAGCATGTCTTTTCCATTAACCGTCCACCAAATATCGTCTTTACGCAATCGCTCTATTTGGTTTATGGTTTCATCAACACTTGGGTTCACAGAAATCACTTGCGCATGTGCATTAAAAATAAAAACCAGACACAGAAGGCAGAGGCTTTTGTTTTTAAATGTAACCGTCATTTTAAAATACTCATTTTTATCGCTTTAGCTGTTCATCAAAGAAATTGAATTGTAGACTGTTTATTGTATATCGGAATAACAAAAAATAGCATAAGGTGCATAATTGATTCGTTCATTAAGTAGAGGGCTAGACATCATTGCAATTTTTAATAAAAGCGATAGTGTTAGCGCATCTGAGATCTCAAAAAAGTTAAAAATGCCTAGATCAACCGTTTATAGAATTCTTGAAACCCTAATTGAAAAAGGGTTTATCTATCAACACAGTTCTGATCGAAGGTTTAGGCTGACCCAAAAAGTTAGTTCGCTAAGTGATGGTTATACTGATGAAGATCACATGGCAAATATCAGTCGCAAATTTTTAGAGGAGTTTACCCAAGAACACGATTGGCCTGTAACATTAGCGACAATTTCAGGTATTGATATTGTTGTTAGAGAGAATACAGACCGCCAAAGTCCTTTTGCATCAGAGCAATTTAGCATTGGTTATAGAATGCCAATCTTAGAAACAGCCTCAGGCCTATGCATGCTTGCCCATATGCCAACAAAAAGACAAAAACTCATACTAAAAACACTTGCGAAAACAAACAACGACCCTAAAAAAATAGTTAACAATACTGCAGTTTTAGAGAAGAAGCTTGTAAAAATCTTAAACCAAGGTTTTTCGGTAAAAAATAGAGTCAGGCGTTTTGCCGACCTAACAGCAATATCTGTACCTATTATTACAGAAGAAGAGGCTGTACGTGGAGCATTAACTATTCGCTATTCAAGATCAGCAATTGCTTTGGAACAGGCGGTAGCAAAATTTGTTCCCAGTTTAATGAAAACCTCTCTAGAGATTGCCTCAAGAATCAACCTTCACATTAATAAGCAACAGTCTCTTAACAATAAGGAGTCTTATTAAGGAGATCTTGGAATATGCTCTTGCTGGCATGTTGCATACCAATCGGTTAAATCGGACCTAGTCGTCCACCAAACTCCTTGGAGTTTTTGTGCTTCTTGAATGAACTCTTTTATGGCCCTAATTCGATAGGCTCGTCCGCTAACATGTGGGTGTAGACCAATATTCATAATCTTAGCGGTTGTTGCGCTCTCCTCATAAAGCACCGACATCTCCTCCAATAAAACATCTCTAAACTCATCCGTGGTGAGGCCTCTTCTTGTCAACAGAGTAAAATCATTAATTTCATTATTGTATGGCACAGCTGTTATTTCTCCTGATGGCGTCTCAATCATATAAGGTTGATCATCATTCATCGTGTCGCAATAAAATTTAAGCCCGTTTCTAACCAAAATATCTGCGGTATTTAAAGTTCCCCTCAGAGATGAAGACAGCCAACCTTGTGGCTTGGTTCTTGTTGTTTCTTCAAACACTTTTAAAGTTCTTTTTATCAGCTCTTCTTCCTTTTCAGGATCATTATAAAAATTAGTTAGTAGCTCGCCTTGCTCAAAATTATGAGGTATGAGTTCACACCCTCTCTCCATTGCAGCATCAACCATTTCTCGACGCCTATTACAGGTCTCAGCATTAATGGTGCAGCCAGGCTTTATGCCCAATTGATCAAATAATTCAAACAGCCTCCAAACCCCTACTCTCTGTCCATACTCCCTCCACATATAATTGGGAAAATCTGGGACATTACCAGGAAGAAGGTCGGGTAGGATTGGTGGCCCGCCTGCGTAATAGGGTTTATTTGTTTCTTTGATTAGGTTCCATGTTTCTAAATTAATTGTAATAATAATGGCAAGCTTTTTATTTTCTGGCCAAGAGAGCTTTCCTCTATTTACAATGGGTATGTATGGGTACTTCATTTTAAAAGGATGTCAGACACGACATAGCATTACAATAATAAAAACTAATCTTTCCCAAAATTGCTACAACTAAAAAAATAAAAAAAGCGTTATAGAAATAATTTAAGATAGAGTTAAAAAGACAATACGGGTTTGGTTATTTATGAAAAGAAGAGATCTCTTAAAAACAACACTAGCCGGTGGGGCTTTGCTTCCAATGAGCACAGACAGCCTTGCTGAAAAAGAACCTAAAACCACCTCTTTAAAAAACCATCAAAAAGGGGCGGAAATTCTTCGTGGAGGGCCCTTGGTTAACTTGGAGCGTGCTTATAAAGTTATGGCCGAAGAAAATCTTGATGGGCTTATAGTTACTCAACCAATAAACTTTTACTACTTCACTGGTTACCATGATCATTTGGCAGTTCGGTATGATGCTCCAAGTTCTTTTGCCTTAATAACAAGGAATGAAAAACAGCCAATTAGCATCATTATGAACCAGTTTATCTATTATTTTTGTGTCGCTGATAGTAATTTTAAATGGCCTTCTGATGTTTACCTTTTTACTGGATGGGATAAAAAAATAGTAGGAACAAACCCTGATACCAAGCCATCAAATAAGGAGCCCAAAGCGAGTTCTCCTTTTATTTTTCAAGATAAAAAACAAATGCCTCAGAGTTATATTGAAAAGAATCGCTTAGAAAAGCTTGATATAGCGCTTGAGAACATTCCAGAAAGTGCTGATGCTAGATGGGCGTTGACTAAAGCAATTTGTAATAACGGTTTAGAAAAGTCGAAAATTGGTATTGACCACCCTGTAATAAATAGGGTTATTGATACCTCCGGCCTTGATATAAAGACGGTAGATGGTGACCATGCGCTTCGTAAAATAAGGTTGATTAAAACGCCTCGTGAAATTGAATTAATGCGTATCACAGCGGAAAATAATGCGACCGCTGCACTTAATGCAGTCAGAGCTGTTAGGGCTGGAGCAAATCATTTTGAATTAAAATCATTGTTTTTTAGTGAATGTGCAAAACTTGGAAATATGCCTCTTTTGATGCAAATTGACAGTGTAAACTCAGAAGTTTTTAATGCTGAACTAAAAGACGGAGATGCTTTTGCAATTGATGGTGTGTCTCAGGCCTTTCACTACACTGGAGATTATGGGAGAACAGTTTTTCTAGGTGAGCCTAGCCGCTCAATGAAAAAAGCTACAGATGCTATAGCAATTGGATGGGACGCTGTAAGAGAAAAACTAAAACCAGGCCTTCGTTATTCAGAGATTAGAACAATAGGTCGTGATGCAATAAAAAAATCAGGTTACAACTTTAACGTTGCTGTGACACCACATAGTGTAGGCCTGTCTCATACAGATGAGCCTGGAAGAGATGGACCTGGGTCTTATTGGGTCAAGGATGACTTGGTATTAGAAGAAAATATGATTATCAGTGTAGATATGCCCGTGTTACACACGGGCATTGGTGGTTCAGCTCACCTTGAAGATCTCACACTAATTACCAAAGATGGCAGTGAACAAATAAACGATATTGGCGACCGTATCGTTATTGTTTGAATGTTATTAGAAGCTGTATGTGGCTTTCACTCCATAATACCTTAAATCAGGAAGACCGCCGGTTAGCACTCTATTCACACTTGGTGGCAAATAGGCAAAATCGATTAAGAACTGATAGTTGGTAAAAGTTTTATCATTCGTGAGATTCTCTCCAACTAACTCTATACGAAGATTATCTTTTATAATGCCATATCTCATATTTACTCGATTACTAGATCCTGTTTCAGTGACATTTGCATCGGTGGCATAACTACTGCCAGTGTGAAGAAGATCAGCTCTTAGATACCACTCAGTTCCGTTACTCATTTGCCCATCAAGAGTTCCTGAGACAGATCGTTGAGTCTTGGGGTTTCTTTGCTTTCTTTTCCCCATTCCACTAATGTCTGATGTTCCCAGAAGAACAGTGCAATCAGCGCAATCTGTAAGTGTTTTTATTTCAGAATCATTATTGCTTAGCGTTGCCTCTAGTTTAAAGTTGTCTGAAACTGCCCAAGCACCCTCTATTTCATAGCCTGAAAGGTCAATTTCTCCGCCTGTAGCTGTACCGCCATAAAAGACATCGCCTACAAAAGCGCCTGCTGCCTGTTGTGCTCTCCAGTCTCCTTGATAAACCGCTGCTTGCATCCAAGCTCTTCCGTCCATTAGTGAGGCTTTGATTCCGAACTCAGTCATTTCTAACTCTTCTTCTTCAATCTCTTTATAAATCCCTGACAAGGCGAGCTGATCAAGAACAGGTTGTGACTCCCCAAATAAATTAACATTGAAGCCGCCAGGTCTTGTTCCTTCTCCGTAGCTTGCATAAAGTGTTACGTCCTCATTCATTTGATAATCAAGAGCAATCCTTGGTGTAGTGCTATTAAAAGTACCTGATACAAACTCTGCTCCGCTTGATCTTGCTTCTTGAACATCATCTTTTTGTCTTCTGCCTTCTATATTGACAGTTAGATCATCTGTAATATCGTATTCAATTGCGGCGAAAAACCCTGTTGTATCAATATCAAAAACATTGCCAAGGCTTAATGATCTGACTGAACTAAAAATATGAAAACCACTGGTTCTCTTTCCCTCAAAGCTAAATTTACTTAGTCCCAATAACCATCTTAATCTTTGGTCTTGTGGAGAACTTACTCTGATTTCTTGGCTAAAATCTTTTAAATCTCTTCCATTAAGAAGTGAGACATCTCTGAGTGAATCTGGTACATCTGTATTATGTCTTCTATCAAGATCATCTAATGCCATCCATCGGTTATCATTAGAGGCTGTTATAGAGGTAATACTAATACCACTATCAAGCGACCAATTCATAACCAAACTAGCTTGGCTAGCCTCTCTAGCAAAACCAAAACCATGAAGAAATGGAACATCAGTAATGGTATCTATGCTGAGGCCTGCTGTAGGGATACCTGTTAATAGGCTTACCTTATTAGGACTCATTTGAGCATCATATTGAATGTTTGCATCTTGAGGAAACGGTGCTACGCCACAAAACCAATTATTGGTACCGTTTCTTGCTGCCAATGATGAGTTAGGTAAATTGCAATTGAAAAGCGCTTCTCCATTGTTAACGCCATAACCAAAAGCTGCGCCCGGACCATCATCGTCTTCCCAGGTGTGATAGCGAAGCTTTGCATTAAAATTATCGCTTGGTTCAAAATACAAGGTTCCTGCAAAGCTAACTGTCTGTCTTGCTCCAAGTTTTAATGTTGGTGTATTAGCTGCTGTGTATTGGCCTTCTGTATCTTGTGAGCTAATCGCTATTCGATAGGCTGTTGTATCATTAATAGGGCCTTCTGTAGAGAACCCAAGGTTTGTTGTTCCATACTTGCCTACCTCAGCAACTATTTTGCTTTTTGATTCTTGGCCAGGCGTTTTTGTCACATAATTAACAGCCCCTGAAAGAGTTGCTCTACCAAAGTAAGCGCTTTGCGGGCCTCTAACAATCTCTATTCGTTCTGCGTCTTCAAGACCAGCAATTACACTGCCGTGCATTGGTGCGCCATCAACAAAAACTGTTGCGGCTTGTTGGTGGTCGTTTTCTTGACTGATATGCATGCCTCTAATGACAAGAATTCTATTGGATCTGTCCGCTCTTCCTACAGAGTGTTCTGCAAAATGAAAGCCTGGTGTAAATGAAATAATATCTTTGAATTCGCCTATTCCTTTGTCCTCAATGTCATTAGCGCTTAGTGCTGTGATTGCTAGTGGGACATCAAGTATATTCTCTTCTCTTTTTCTTGCGGTAACTACAATCTCTTCAACCAAAGACGCGCCGTCTTGTGCGATTGTGGTTTCAGAGGTGGTTAAAGTTATACAAAAAGTAGTTACTAATACTGCTAAATATCCAATTAATGAGTTTTTTAACTTCGTTTTAAACATTACAATTCCCCGTTGTTAGTTTGTTGAATAAGGATAGCCTCTATAGGTAGAGCTCACAAGATAAAAAAAATATGTCCTAATAGTGGACAACCGATAATATTAGAAAAAACTAAAAATTTTGATGTTTGATTTTAGTGCTTTTATCTTTACTTTGTTTTAAGGGTTGGGTAGCTCCCAAGTGACAACATTAAAATACCGCTGATAGCAGACATCATGGCAACAGTTTTTAACACCAATGTATAATTACCAAAATAATCAAAAGCCATGCCAAATGCTGCTGGAGCCAAACCCGCACCAATAGAAAAGAATACATAGAGTGCTCCATAAAGTTTTCCATAATCATGGAGCCCAAAGTACCGGCTCACCAAGAAGGCCAATAAATCCAACTCTGCTCCAGCTGCCAAGCCAACGACAATCATAGCGAGTGAAACCATCGTTATTGAAGGCATTGCGGTGCTGAAAACATATATTGAAAAAATAGGTGCTGTTAAAAATATTGCTGCTATCAATGGAGCCCAAAAATGATCCACCAAGAAGCCCACGACCAGCCTTCCAGAAATCACACTAAGACCTATAAGCCCAGCATATTGTGCTGCTTGCTGTAGTGTTTTTCCCTGATCAATAAGCATTGGAACACTGTTGGTAATCAGGCCTGCTATAGCGGCCGCAGCCAAAACCAAAGCGATGCCTATAGCCCAAAAATGATAGCTCATAATTGCCGCCCTAAATGAAATTGACTGCTGTGTGTTTGTTTCTTTTTGTTCCTTATTTATGCTCTCTTTCGAGTTATTGTTTTTGGACTCAAAAAACAGAAAATAAACGCCCGGGAATCCAATTAATGTAATGGTAAGAGCTAGTAGTAAATAGGCTTTTTGCCAACCAAACTCGGTAATCAACCAAGTAACATAAGTTGGAGCAAGGGTTGCAGCAAATCCTGTGCCTGCCAATGTTATGCCTAATGCTATTCCACGATGTTTATCAAACCAACCGTTTACAACTCGCGTCCAAGTGACAGGCAAAGTGCCTGCCGCCAAAACTGACATGATGCTCCATGCAAGATAGTAAGCAGATAGCGATGTGGACAAGAAGTAAAAACTACCCATTGACAACCCATATAATGGAATGGAAATAAGCGCCACTCGACGAGCTCCAAAACGATCAACCAAAACACCAACAATGGGGGCTGTAATAATGGCCATTAAAATCATAATGCTAACGCCTAGCTGAACATCGCCTCTACTCCACCCTGTATTGCTAGAAACACTCACAACAAAAGCGCCATGAGTATAAAAACTAATTGATGACAGGCCACAACCAGCGCCAATCATAGCTCCCATAAGTGGTTTGAGGCCTGAGAAAAATTCATTATTTTGTGTCATTACTCTCATTTAATGTTCAGACATAAGGCTGCCAAACCCTTTTAGTTGATCATTGATATTATTGCTTCTCAGCGCATGCCAATATGTCGCTGTGTTAATCGCTATGACTGGTTTTGCGAATTCAATTTCAAACTCTTCAACCAAACGCGCCATGGGGAGGTTTGTTCCAACCTGAACCAGTGCATCAACGCCTTTATTGTTGATTTCCTCCATTTGTTGATGAATCACATTTTTTGGAACCTCGGCAATTTGTGTCCAGCTGGGACATTCTAAGCAAGTGTCTGCAACCACATCAAATCCCATTTCTTCAAAGTAGCGGCGTACCTGTTCATTGGCAGCTGGGAAATAAGGGGATAAAAACCCTATTCTTTTCACTCCGCTAAACGCCTTCAACGCTGCTGCGGTTGCATGAGAGCCAATACTTACAGACAGGTTAGATCTGTTTTCAACTTGTTGCTGAAAATCATCAGCGCCCTTAACACCGCCATAAAAAGTAATGGCGGACATTCCCATTACCAAATAACTTGGTGAGCAGGTCATTACACTGTCTACCGCATCCAAGACGTTGCTTGCTATAACAAGTGTTGCGTTCATAAATGATTCGTTGCTGACAGCATTTGCATTGGGGGTTAATATCCGACTGTAATGATTGGTTATCCCGTTAGGCCTCATGTCATCAAATTCTGGTTGAACAACCGTGTTTGTCGATGGCCCTAAAATGCCAAACAAACCTCTCCAACCCAATATATCGCTCATACTATGTCTCTCTCTCTTTCAATGCTGCTCGTCATTGATTGTTCTAACATATACGCTCTTCTTTTAGCTTTATTAGCGTGAATAACTCTCATTTCGTCCCACTGGGATTCAAAGCTTGTTTCGCCGCTTTCTTCTATCATTTTTTTATTTCTAATTGTCTGTCTTTGTATAAAGTCATTCATAACTGCACGCCTCTGCCTATCAAACTGTCCCAATAAACCTTTGTTGTGTCCATGGTTTATTATTAAACCTAGTTTTTGGGATAAATTCCAAGCATCATGCAGCCCACTATTCATACCTAAACCGCCCAATGGGTTATTAAGGTGTGCCGCATCTCCTATAAGAAGGATGCGTTGATGCATCATTTTATCAACAACTCTTTGATGCACCCTATATATAGTTCTGTGTATTGTTTCTACTTTTTTTGACTCCCCTAAAACCCTTTGAAAGACTTTGTTTATGTTTTTGTCGGATACAATGTCTGAGTCTTTTATGTCATTTTCAATGGGAACTAAAATTCTCCAGGCCGAAGGAGCTTTTAATAAGACAAACCAATCTTTTGGGTCTGAAACATAGTTAACATAAGACAAATCATTAAAATAATTTTCTATCTTCTCTTCTGTACTTAAGGTTAAAAACTTCTCTTTGTAGGTGAACCCTGAGAAATCAATTCCCAGCTGTCGCCTTACAATGCTGTTGGCGCCATCAGCGCCTATCAAATACATTCCTTTATATGTTCTAATGCCATCAGGTGTGTTCACCTCAACACTAGCGCCTGCATCATCTTGACTAACTATTAAAACTTCATGATTAAATAAGATTTCTGCATGAGGGTGTTCTTCTAGTTTCTCAGCTAACATTCTTGCAAACTTATATTGTTCGCACTGAAGCCTAAAAGGAAACTCCAGTGTGTCCTTTAACTCGCCAAGGTTAAAGTCTAATACCTCTTTTGAGGATCGAATGCGATATTGAAAAACAGGAGCTTTTAAACCTTGATTTATCAAGGGTTTTGCCAAACCCAGTTGCTCTAAATACGACAAAGTAGGTGGATGAAATGTAGAGGCTCGCATATCAGTTTCGCAATGCTCGGCCGACTCTAAAACCAAAACGTCTATGCCTTGCTCGGCCAGACAAAAGGCAACAAAAGTGCCCACAGGCCCAGCTCCAGCAATAATAATTTGACCTTTCATCATGGTATTGGTTAATTTTTATGGCAAAACTTAAGTCGTTATAATAATGCCTTTTAAGTTATAGCATGTAATTAGAAATTAATAGTTCTTCTTAAATATTATAGATATGTTGATACGTATCAATGGATTATCGCTTTTATTCCCAATAGTGGGCAAGAGTAAATCGCTGGTATTTTTAAAAGAAGACCGTCTTATAGCTTGCCATCTTCTCTGAGTTTCTTCCTTATTTTGGTGGCACTAATGGATGTTACCCTTTCATCAAAAACCTCTTCTTCGATAGCATAACCAACGCCTCGACCATAGGTAATATTTACAACATTGGGCACCAGCATGATTTCATAGTGGGCACCTCTTTGAAAACCATCTTTGCTCAGGCCTTCTTCTATGTTCTTACACACTTGGTCCCAGTCAAACGGATTGTCGTCTTGCCCGTCACCGCCCGAGGCTCCTCCTACATCTCTGACTTGAATGATCACTTGCCCTGTTTTAGCAAAACATCTTTTAAATAATTCTTGGTGTCCTTGATGCCATGGCTGCCACCTACCTAGCATTTGTACTGTTGGTTTTTTCCAATCAAACACGTTCTAAGATCCTATTAGCGATTGTTGTGTGGTTTGTTTCATTCCACTCTTTAATATGAAAGTCAACACTGTCTGGGTCTTCAAATATTTTATTGGTGTCTTCAAATCTTCCCTCTTTAATAGTGTCCATAAATATAACGATATCGGGCTGGAAAATATCTCTTGTTTCTTTTGTGGGACAGATAAAATCACAAATAACAAACCTTGAATGTGATTTTTCAAAGTCGGCAAACGATTTCATTCTAAGGCTCTGTCTGAGTCGACCTTCAGTGCTAAAATCCCAATCATTGGCCATTTTTCTGACTTGGTCTGCGTTGTACCAAGCTGAATGCAATAAGGGTTGTAACCTTTCTGCTAGATATGTTTTTCCACTGCCGGGCAGTCCCATAATTAGAATTTTCATAACGGTTTTTCCATAGTAAGCATAGGGTATAACTATTTTAAATCTTTTTCTCTGTTCTTAAAAACTTGAAAAAACACCACGTAGAAAACGCAGATAAAATATGCCAAATACCATGCGGCTGAATCAAAGAATCTGGCTGACAGTAAGGTGTGTCTGGAACCCCCTGTAGCCAAATTATAAACGCAAATATATAAGAAAACATGCCCACAAAGAACCAAGGACTGTAGTTTCTTTTTTTCATGGGGTGGTTTGGCGACAAGGCTGCGGGAAGCCAAAACAAAATTATCCACCAGTATTCGATTAGGTTTGTGAAGATCTCTTGTGGCAAGATTCCAAAAACAGCTGCAACAAGAAAGCCGATAAAACCAGATGCCCACCTAAAGACGGGGGACCAGAAGCGAAACAGTGTTTCGGAAATAATCCACAATGCAATGGAGGTTCCAAACAGATCAAACCCAATACCAAGACTAGAGCCAAAAAACCAACTCAGCCCAGCAAAAGAAACAATGACTAATGTATATGTTTTAAAAAATTGTTGCTCGCTCCACCGACCCATTGCACTGACATTGATAAGCCAAGGCAGTGTGATGTAAACAACCATGCTGACATTATCAATCCACTGACCCCAATAAGTATGTGTGCCGTGCATAAGCATAGAGCCTGGACCTAAAAAAAGAGCTGCCCCAGCATAAAGCTTTGCTATAGGTGTTAGCCCATGAAATTGATTGCTGTGTTGGGGCTTCTCCCCATCTTTGGTTAAAACAAAAAACATGCACAGACCTGCAAACATAAAGCCTAGATTTGATAGGGCGTTTACTGGCTCTCTAAAAATACCATCACTGACTCTTTCACACCATCGAGATAAACCCCCAACCGTCATCCCTGGCTCCAAGGAAACCATATTGGTTAAAAAACCCAATAAAACATATGCCCCCAAAAAGACAGCGGACAGAGTTAGCGCAAGGTGAAATGGTTTCTGGTGCATATAGGTTTTTATTTTCTCATATTTTCAATTAAACATAAAAAAACCAGCTATTGATTAAAATAGATGGTTTTTATTTAATAATGAATTTTATTGTTCAGCAGAATAAAAAAGCTGGCATGATTCATATGTGTCTCTCACAACTTTATCAATAAGTGAGGATGCTTTAAGGTATTGTTGCCCCCATTCTGCGCCTGCAAAATACTCGTCTATCAGCCTGCCTGCCTCACTAGAGTTTGGAGAGACTCCTCGCAATAAAAAAGTTCCTGTTTCATGAACACCTCCACCAAGCGGTTGGAAAACACCCATATTAAAATCATGGCCTGCATTTCTAATTGCTGCTTCTAACTTTGTTGCTGCAGCGATATAAGCGGGAACGTTTTCAGGTTTAATTTTTACACGTGTCACTCTTTCAAAGCCAGGGCTTAAAACAAATGGCTTTAGCGGCTTCCATGCCACTCTATACTTAAGGGTTCTGAGTTTTGCCAATTCTTTTGATACTTCATCAAGGTCATAAGCTGTGGTTTCTTCCATGGCCCCTGTTACAGTAGAATGGGCGCTCCAAACGAACATTTCTCCATTATAATCTTGGCCTGTTATGGTTACGCAAACACCGGCGGCGGCGGCATCAAATCCCCTAAAAAGCTCTGGGTTATTTTTTAAATGCTTAATGTAGGCTGAGACGTCTGGTGCCTGAACCATAACCGTTGTAAAACTTCCTTCGCCAGGTCCAGAAAGATTATGGCCATCCGCAAAGGCGTAAAAGGGTAAGATTACAACCATGGATAAAATAAATTTCTTCATATTGCTTCCTTATTTTTTATAATGTCATTATTAAATCATAGCGACATAAAAAATTCTTAAAAAGAATTTCTTGAGTGCTGGGCAGGTAACCAAAAACAATGCAGTCACACAATTAAAATCTATCATGAGGCAAATAATAGCTATAGGGGGTGGTGGTTTTGGCAGAACAACAAAATCAAAACTAATAGAAAATTATATTTTAAGACAATCGCCTGAAAAAAAGCCGAGTATTTGCTTTATCCCAACAGCTACAGGTGATGCTGACCCCTATATTGAGAGCTTTTATGCTGTTTTCTCACAACTAAATTGTGTTCCTAGTCATATCGGTCTTTTTAAACGTACCATCAATCTTGAAGCTCATATTGAGAAGCAGAACATTGTGTTTGTTGGTGGTGGAAACACTAAAAGCATGTTGGCAGTATGGAAAGCTTGGGGCCTAGATAAAATTCTTAGGCGTGCCTATAAGAGAGGTGTTGTGATGTCTGGAGTGAGTGCTGGAGCAATCTGTTGGTTTGAAAATGGTTTAACTGACTCTTGGGAAGAGGGGTTAAAGCTCATGCCTTGCTTGGGTTTTGCTCCAGGTAGTTGTGCGCCTCATTATGATGAGGAGCCTGAAAGAAGGCCGGCAACAAAGCAGCTGCTTATCGGTGGTCGTATTTCTTCTATGTATGGAATTGAGGGTGGTGCTGCGCTTCATTTTATAAATGAAAAACCCATTAAAGCCGTTCAGTTTGAGAAAGAAAAACGCTCCTACCTAGTAACCCTTAAAAGCAATAAAACAAGTGACGAAAAACCACTTAGTCCTGAAAAAATAATTTACTAGTAGTTAGCTTTTTTTTGCTTTGTCTGTTTTTAAACCAAAATAGTTCTTTATCTTTGTTATCAGCTCAGGTCCCAATAAGAAAAAGCCTATAAAAAATGAAGTCCAGCTTGCTGCGTAAGCTATTGAGGTATATGTGGCTTTTTCCCCTAAAGAAAGCCCACTATTAAGGGCAATATAGCCCACCAAAGGGTAAACTAAAAACGACCCTATAAATAAAATTACACCAACGCCTTGTTTCATAGTTGACCTTTTAAAAACACAATTCTCTAACCCTTTCGCAACAAGACTACATCTTTACATGGGATCTCGCACCTCCAATTTCTTTGTGTTGCAATCACCTCAAAGGTTTTTTCTGAATAAAAGACCACATGGGTTGGGTCTCTTCTGTAATGCCAGTCTTCAAACGCATCTTTTGTTGTTAGAAAACTGGTCATGATCCCCAGCCACCCCTGTGGGTTTAACAGACCACCTAAAATATCAAATTCTTTAGAGGGGTCAAAGAAATGCTCCGCGGTTTCAGTGCAAGCAATAAAGTCATACTGTTTAGAAAAAATAGTTTTGTTGGGAAAAAAGAATGGGTCATAAAGGTCTACATCAAAACCATCTGCGCTCAACATATCCGCAAGAGCAGGACCATGACCACAACCAAAGTCCAGACCTTTGCTGTTTGGTGATAGCTTTTCTTTTAATGGTATTGAAAGTCTTGAGAGAAAGGCTCTATAGTTTTCATCATTAACTTCATTGTTGTGCTCTAGGTAACGCTCTTTTTCTTCTGCCATGCTTATGTAGTGTTTTTTACCTAAGAATTTTGCAGAACAATTATCACAATACCAATACTCCTTATTGTCTCTGGTTTTAAAAAGTTCTACTGACTTGCTTTTGCAAACAATGCATTTCATTCTTATCTTTTAGTATTTGGCGGTCCAAAAAAACAATATAAGCTCTCATTAAGGTATTGAGCCTCTCTAATGTCTTCTATTATTTCTTGCCAAGCCATAAAGGTTATTTTTACTGGGTTAAAGGTATTAACATTGCTTACCAAGCCATATTTTACAGGTTCTTTTTCTGGCTCAAATGTCCCAAACAACCGATCCCAAATGATAAATAAGTTTCCATAGTTTTTGTCGATATAGGTTTCGTTTGCTCCATGGTGAACTCTATGATGGGACGGGGTATTAAAAACCCACTCTAGCGGTCCAAGTCTTCCAATGATTTGTGTGTGCCCAACTATCCCCCATAAAGTGCTGACTACTCCGGCAACAGCTATAACTGTTGGGTCCAACCCAATTAATGGAAGCGCCATAAAGAAGGGAAGCTTGGCGACAGGACCAAACCATGCTTGCCTAAAAGAAACCGCAAAATTCATCTCTTCGCTTGAGTGATGGCTCATATGAATTGCCCAAAGAAACCTGGTTCGATGCGACAGCCTATGAAAAAAATAAAATATAAAATCTATAGAAATAAAAGCTATGGTCCAGATAGCCCAAGTGGGTACAAAGGCGTTTAGGTCGAAAACCCTAAATTGGTATAAATAAAAATGAAAGGCTAGTGTTGCCCCTTTTATTGCAAAAACCATAACAATGTTTCCAGCCAAAAGTCCGACTGTACATAAAGTGTCTTGTTTTTTATAAAGGCCTTTGTTTTGCCAATTTGAAAGCAAGGCTTCGATAAAAATCATGCCCAAAACAATAGGAGCACCAATAAAATATGCCTGTGTGACGGTTAGTTCTGTCATTGTTTTAGTTTTTAATCTTCATTTTATTAGTTAGTCGGTAAGATTAGCATGAACGCGCTGTGCTTTCATTTTAGAGACAATGTTCTTAAAGAGTCTTCTCTTACTCCTTGTATTCTATTATCCTCAAGCTTAGATAAAACCCTATGGTCCAACATTGAAGATAAGCAAAATAAATAAAACCTCATTTGATCGAATTAAAGAGCAGATCTTAGCTTCGCTTGAGAATGATTCTGGGCGGCAACAGTTTACTTTTTTAACCGGTGCTGCTGGCAATGGAAAAACCACTATGATTGAACGCATAAAAAAAGAATGTTCTCTTAAAAAGATGGTTGTTGCTCCCACTGGGATAGCTGCATTAAATATTGGTGGCAGCACAATTAACTCCGCTTTTAGGATTGGCTTTGACCTTTTCCCTGTTGTAAAAGAGTCTAAAGATCCTAGGTTTAAGGCTCTTTTAAAAAACCTAGAACTTTTGATTATTGATGAAATTTCAATGGTAAAGGCCCCAATGCTAGATGCAATATCAGATACTCTAAAGGTTCATCGTGGTTCTTCTGAGCCTTTTGGTGGCATTCATGTTTTGGTCTGTGGTGATTTATTTCAGTTGCCTCCCGTGGTTAAGAACCATGAAGAATCAGCAATATTTGAACGATATGACTCGGTTTATTTTTTTAGTTCAGATAGCTTTAAAGCCATTCAGTTGCCTTCTTTTTATGAGCTGACCGACTCTTTTAGGCAGAAAGATGATTCTGAATTTTATTCTTTACTGAATGATATTAGGTTGGGAGAAAACCTGGACAGCTCTATTAAAAAAATCAACAAGGCCTGCTACAACCCTGAGTTTGAAACAGAATCATCGCTGGTTATTACCTCGAGAAAGTATAGGGCTGAACAAATCAACAATGAAATGTTGCGGTTGGTTGAGGGGCCTTTGATTAAAACAAAAGCAAAAGAAACGGGTGACCTTAATGAGAATGACTTGCCAGCGCCACGTGAACTGCATATAAAAAAAGATGCAAAAGTAATGTTTATTAAAAACGATAGTGAGGGTAGATGGGTTAATGGCACTGTAGGTGTGGTGAGCGAGTGTCTTGATAAAAAACAGTCATCTATCAAGGTTAAGGTTGGTAAAAAAACACATAAAGTAAAGCGTGAAGAATGGAACAAAATTAAATTTATATACGATGAAATCAATGATGAGATGGAAGAAATAGTGGTTTCATCCTTTAAACAATTTCCATTAAAACTTGGTTGGGCGGTTACAATTCACAAGGCTCAAGGCCTAACCTTAGAGAGCTGCTCTATTGACTTAGGTGATGGTGCTTTTGCAACAGGCCAAACCTATGTTGCATTGAGTCGCTGTAAAACCCTTGATGCTTTGAGCCTTTATAGAGAATTAAAAACGAAAGATGCTTTGGTGGACCCAGATATTCAAGCTTTTCACAAAGCCCGATTTCGTTAGCTCGTGGTTAAACAAGGCCCAACCAACCCTTGTTGGTGCGACTGTCTCTAAAAACATTAGTTGGGTGCATAGGCTATTAGGTCCAATAAGGTATTTGCCCCTGGAACCACCAAAGGGCCGCCAAGACGAATTGTTGTAGATGCCGGCTTGTCATCAGGAAAACAAGAAGCCCACTCCTCTATGGATTCTGCAAACCACTGAAAATCATCATGAAAACACACTCGCCGGCAAATATTATCAGTGGTTGTGCCTGCGGCTTTACAAATTGCATTGATGTTTTTCATCATATAGCGCATCTGTGCTTGGCCTGGTGAGCCATACCAAGGAAAAGAAGGATGACGAACCATACCTTCTGCTAAATTACCCGTTGAGTCAAATGCCATTTGGGTGCTGAAGAATAATAGATCGCCTGCCTTAACAGCCTGTGGTTCATGCCCAAGTGGTTGGGGAGCGTCTGGCGCTTCAATGGTTAGCGCTTTGGTTTTGCTGCGATTGGTTAGTAAGGTTAGCGCTATTTCTACTCGGCCTCCTGGTGTTCCCATACCCATGTAAGGTATTACAACGCGTGCTGGAGGGTTTTTTGGGAAGCGGCGTTTCCACACCCGGTCCATGGCTGCGAAATCCTTGGGGTGGCCGATATATACGTCTGCCTTTACCGCTTTGGCTAGAGATGAGCCCGCTGATTTGGCGTATGCTGATAACTTATCAAGAATATGCTCCGTTTGTCTTTCCACAGGGTCTTCATGCCATTGCATTGTGTTGTCATCTTCATAAAGGTCGGAGGCGTTTTCAGAAGCTAGAAACACCCAGTCCCCTCTTCTTATTCCTGCAGAGTGGCCTCCTGCTGCTTTAGCAATTCCCTTGGGCACTCTTATTTTTGTTGGTTTATTATTATCATTAAGACAAATCATATCTACTTCAAGGAGTGTTCCTAAACACAGTAGCTCACGAACCCCCAAATAAGAAGAAGGTGGGGCAGGCTTTTTTACTATTGTATCTCGCACATTCAGATATGGTTTTAAACTTATCTCAGGCCAGTTATCCCCCCAAGAAAAATCCTCCTCTGTGGGTTCGTCCGAAACAAGCCACTGCCACATACGGACCATGTGCTCATTAACATCACAACCACTCGCTTTAATGGTATTCGCAAGGTTTTTTAATACAAAGTTTGCCTGCAATGAAAGTTCGTTATCAAGGTAGTCATTAGCCGCCAATACCTCAGGTGCTAACCCAGTCTGGAAATCACTTGCTATTTGTCCGGCAATAAATACCCAGTCTCCAGCTTTTATAGCGGGACTATAGGGCATTAATGGTTTTGGAACCCCTGCCTCGAGACCGGGCCATACTGCCTCTTTATTTTGTTTTATTTTTTTTATTGCTACTGTTTTTTTAGTGGTCTTTTTCGTCATTTTAGAGTCTCTCAATTTTGTTGTGTGTCCTGCAAAAAATGCGGGCGTAGTTTAATAATAGTATTGCTTTTTATAAAGTGGTAGACGGTTTGCTTGGTTGGGTTAAACATTACAAATGATAGTAATAATTATATTTACGCTTGTACGACTTCAAATAACTCGCCTACAGCTCCACGCAATATAAACCCTGCAGGCTTGTCATCCAAAAGGTTGGGGAGCGCTCCCTCGCTAACAATTTCTATAGAGGCTTTGGCACACATGGTTCGGCACTTATCTAAATCATTAACTCGAAGTGTCAACATTGCAAGACCTGTTTTATCTAAGGAGCATGGGTAGATGGTGCCTGATTTCGCCTTCATTTCCCATACTTCAATACCAACATCGAGGCCAAGATTGCCCCAAAGAAAATAGGTCCCTGTAGGCGCGCCAATTAGCTCATTAACATTTTCTTGATAACACTCCATTTGTGACGTTCTCTTAATGCCAAATGCTTTTTTGAAAAAAGAATTCACAGGACGTTGATCCAAGGTCGTTATGGAGGCGCTTCCAAAACCATTATGTAAACCGATAGAGCGCACAATTTTTTGATCGCTACGGATGCTAGCGGTAATAAACATTTGTTCGCCCCCTGGACCAAAAGGCGAGTAACTCATTGAGTCCACATCCATTCCCCACATCGTGTTACGGAAATAATAATAGCGTGGTGGTGATATGACAGGCGTATTTGCAGTAACCAGAGCGTGGTAGGATTCAGCCGGATCTCGTGTTCCGCCCTCAAGAACATAGAGTCCTGGATCATTGGGACCAGATTCCGGACGAGGCCTAATTGGACCTGCTCCAGGCGGTGCCTCAAGAATACGAACAACCTGGCTATTAATCCAGCCTGAATTAGGCATAGACAAAAGCACATGGCGGTGTCCTGCAAGACCCATGCCTTGCAAAGTGGTGGTGTTCTTTAAGACTGTATCGCTTTGAACCGTCATACCAATAACATCACGGTAAAAGACGACACTAGCATCCACGTCCGATGACACTATTGTAAAAGTAACTACCTTTGCTTCTAGTGGGTTGGAGTCTAGCGGCGATCCAAAAACCTCCCCTGTCACCTCCTTTGTTGCGTTGGGTGTAGGCCTCCCTTTTATACTTGAGTCAGTCTCGGGGTGTGCTTGTGCGTGCTGTAAGGTTGGAATAGAAGTTGCAGCAGCCAGTGCGATTCCAGCTTTTATCGCTTTACGTCGTCCCATTGTGACTGGGTTTTTCGGGGGGTTGTTTTTATTTTTACTGTTCTTTTTCATAAAGCTTTTTATATCGGCTGTCCAATTATTTAAACACATTAAAAGTCAAAATATGCCCACTATTGGTAAAAGAAATTAAATGTCTCTCAAGAAGGCTGCTTTATGTTTCTTTATCGCTAGAAATTTTTTCCATCAAAATGAACTGTGTTTTTTATTTTGGGCGGGTCTTCTACGCATTTTAGGTTGATGCTGTATGAATCTGGGTGTGAACGAGGCTGATAAAAACTTTTTATTCCGCAGTCTTTGCAAAAAATATGTTTTGCTTTTTGAGTCCCAAAAAAATATTCAGAAAGTAGTTCGTTGCCTTTAATTATCTTAAAGTCATCGTGCCCAACAAAAAGGTGATCATAATCAAGCATTTTGCATATAGAGCAGTTACATTTCCAAATCTCAACTGACTCCTCTGAATAAAATTTGAATTTTATTTCTCCGCAATGACATCCCCCGAGATACTCTTTCATAATTCTTATTTTCCCAAACCCAGACGCTCTAACCATTCAAATCTACTCTACAGTCACTGATTAAGTTTAAACAGTGATTTACATATCTAGTAGTGGATTCCTTCCCCATTTATTTTCATCTTCTTTTGCTGGAAGCATTACTAAAATTAAAATTACAAATATCCCAACAATTGTGATGTAGGATAGCTGCCACCATCCAGAAATGCTTCTGTCTTGCAACCTTCTTGATGTAACTGAAATACTAGGAATAAAAGTTATGATTCGAAATAATGCTGAAAATGGTCCATAACCAGTTTCTTCATTAAATATTCCTAAAGATACTTCTACAAATCCCAATACGACTGCAATTAGAGACGCTGAAAGAACAAAATACCAATACTCACTTCTGCATGCTCTTCCATGAAAATTTTTCCAATTAGTAAAAACTGAAATAAATGATTCTTTAATATTGATAATTATCTCCTCGTTTAAATCTAGGTTAAATCACTGTTTAAACTTACTCCACGGTGACCGACTGGGTCCAACATGTGGGTCGAATATTGATCCTTCTTATATCACTCATTACCTAAAGTTCTCCGTTACTATCTCATCCAATCAATTGTGGTCTAGACCCTACTCAGATTATCAGTTCTTTCTTCATAACAAAATATCTAAGTTGAAAGAACAAGGACTGGGGTATCGGAGGATATCGAATGTCTTGAATAAAGAAGGGGTATTAACTGTGAGAGGAAAGGTATTTACCAACTCCCATGTTCATTCAATATTGAAGAAGAAGAACATTAGAGAGGAGAGATTGAATAGGAATTCTAGGAAAGAGGTGTCGGAGTTTGTTTTGGAGTGTGTGTAATTAATCCTCACAGTAGGACATACGGACTTGTTCATCATTAATCTGAAAAGTAACTGGTAATACCCAACGAATATGTTTCTTTTTTCGTTAGGTTACCGTCTTTGTCAAAATATTCGGATAAACCGTGTCTAAGTCCGTCTCTAACGTTTCTTCTTTCTTCTAGTTCACCAGTTTCGTAGTAAATCTCAAGGAGACCGTTTTCTATTGACACGAAGTCTTTATGTTCCTTTAATTGACCGGTTTTTTTT
>JAQWQE010000043.1 GCA_029244925.1 Gammaproteobacteria bacterium
GATTTTACCTCATTTTTTTTCACAGTAGGTTTGTTGTCTTGTATAGGTGCTTATAAAGCTAAATATGAATGGTTATATGGACCTTTTTCTTTATTACTATTTGCTGCGCTGTTTAGAATATATGCTGGTTTATTCCATGGAACAGAATTTTTAATCAGTGCTATTATTGCTGAAATAATAATGGCTTCCATGTTGTTAATTAGTATTTATATGCTTAAGAAGCAATAAGGATAATTCCTATGAGACATTCCACTCCAGACCTATCCGATCAGTATCCAGAACTTCAATGTCTTCCCTATCAGTTCAAATCATATGGTGTTCGCACTAGTTTTTCAGGCCCTGTTGAAACGATTAAGGCTCCGAATGATAATTCCAAAGTCAAAGCAGTGTTGGCAACCCCAGGTGAGGACAGAGTTTTGATAGTCGATGGCGGTGGCAGCACTTCTGTTGCATTACTCGGTGATCAACTTGCTGCTAATGCACATCGTAATTGCTGGTCTGGAATCATCATCATTGGCTGTGTCAGGGATGTTGAAATTCTAGAAACTATAGAAATTGGTATTCTGGCATTGGGGTCAGTTCCTAAAAGAAGTGAAAAAATGGGTCGAGGGTCCATTGGAGAGGCATTGAACCTTAATGGTGTTTCTGTCAAATCTGGAGATTGGATATATTGCGATAGAAATGGTGCAATAATCTCTAAACAAGAAATTAAACTAAAAAAATAATGGAGTAAAAAATGAAACAATTAATATTAATGTTTGTCCTGATGACAACTTCTTTTGCAGCTAACAGTCTTGATATAAGAGGCGATGCAAATGTATTTTCAGGTAAGATTACCTCAGTAACCCTTACGGATGATGGCGGAGTTATTAATGTGGTCGGTAATACTGGAAAGTATGGAAAAGTATGGCTTACTTATAATTTAGCTTTGGATAATCCTAATCATCCAACTCAAGGATCATTCTCAGGAAGAGCAACAGCCATCAATGATGAAGGCGCCAGAGATGCTGCCAGTAGGCAAGGTGTTTGGGAAAGAAAAGGCAATATTATTTCTTTTTATTCTTTGGACGATGTGACCGATGGAAACTTTTATCTTTGTTTAACTGATATGAATTTAAGCACGGATACTGTGGACATGAAGTTTTATTCAGTTAAATAATTCTCAGTTATGGAAATAATAGGAATTAATGCATGAGGAGAATAGTAACCGGGCACAATAAAGAAGGTAAATCGGTGATCACTATAGATGGACCACCCGCCAAATCGATTGGTGAGGAAGTGGGTGGTTTATTTGAATTGTGGAATACGGATGGAGAAGTTATAGATTCGAAAGATTCAAATGATAGAGCCGATATAGAAATTACCCTTTCCCCATCAATCAACGGCACAAAATTTAGGTATTTTGCAATCAACCCTAACCCTGATGGAGTGGCAGCCGATATTATGGAACAAATTGCTCATGATGCATTTGAAAAAGTGGGTGCAGCTCATCATCTAGTTGATACCACCAGGCATCCGGCAATGCATCAAACAGAAACCATTGATTACATTATTCTATTGAAAGGTGAGGTCACCTTATTATTAGATCAAGATGAGGTTGAACTTCAACCCTTTGATGTTGTTGTGCAAAGAGGCACGAACCATGCTTGGGTGAATCATGGTTCTGAACCGGCACTTTTAATTGCTGTTTTGATAGATAGTGAGATTAATTGATGACAAAGTCTTACTGGTCTGTAGTGATTATTATTGTCTTAGTTGGTGGCTATTTAGTTGTTGATTATTTTCTCACATCGCCATTCATTACAGAGGAAGATATTCTAGAAATGAAAGCTGAGGTTAAGGATCAAAATGAATCTGCTTTTAAACAGCCAAAACCTCAGAAAGCAGTTTATCCCGATAAAAATCCATTGAAAAATGTTTATTTTGGAGACCTTCATGGCCATTCTGATTTATCCTTTGATGCCTACATTTTTGGTAATCGCCTGTCTCTTGATCAATCCTATCGGATTGCAAAAGGGGAAGCAGTTAAAAATAGCATTGGAGAGCTGATGCAATTGACAAGACCATTAGACTTTGCTGCCATGACCGATCATGCAGAAACATTTGGTATGCATGAAGGCTGTGTAGACCCTGAAATTACATCAGGAACAAAAGATTTATGCAGAAGACTGGAGAATCCTGATCTTAAATTCTTTTTTGAGTTAAGAGAACAAGCCGAAGTGCGACCTCCAATTTCTCGTATTGATGAGTCGATGCAAAATAAAACAAAAGCACATCATTTTGCTGATAACACCTGGAAAGAGATCGTCGAGATCGCAGAGCAACATAATGAGCCAGGAAGATTTACCACGTTTGCTGCTTATGAGTATTCACCGCCATTGCCTGATTCAGGGAAATTACATCGCAATGTAATATTCAAAAATAATCAAGTACCCAAACATGCGATTTCCATGTTTGATGCTCTTACTGAAATTGATCTTTGGGCAGAGCTAACATCACATTGCCAAGCGCCATGCAAATTCCTAACAATTCCACACAATCCTAATAGATCTTGGGGCCTTGCATTTGCTGGTCAAACAATGGATGGGGATTTGTATACCATAGACGACTGGAGTCAAAGGGATAAAGTGGAGCCTTTGGTTGAAATGTTTCAAATCAAAGGAAACTCTGAATGCAGTGTAGGTTTTGGCACAACTGATGAGGAGTGTAATTTTGAACAATTTTTACCACTCTGTGAAAAAGGAGAGACAGCGGGATGTATCCATCCCACATCAATGGCTCGAGATGGTTTAAAAAAGGGCATTGAATTGGAAAATAATATTGGATTCAATCCATTGGACTTTGGAATGATCGGAAGTACAGATACTCATAATTCAAACCCAGGCGATACAGAAGAATGGGATTTTAGAGGTTCCTCAGGTGTAATGTCTGCACCAGCAAAAAAAAGATTGAAGGAAAATCGAAACATGCAGTATAACCCTGGAGGACTTGCTGCTATCTGGGCTATAGAAAATACTCGGGAGGCTCTTTTTGATGCAATGTTAAGAAAAGAGGTTTATGCCACTAGTGGCACTAGGATAAAATTACGATTCTTCGGAAGTTTCGAATTCGATCAAGATTTGTTGAAGACTGAAAAAGCCTTACAAATTGCATACTCAAAAGGAGTACCCATGGGGAGTAAACTCGAGTCCAGCAATAACATACCTAGTTTTTTTATATGGGCAAAGCGTGATCCTATAGATGC
>JAQWQE010000046.1 GCA_029244925.1 Gammaproteobacteria bacterium
GATATTAATGACTTTGAGAGTGCAGATGCACTAGCTCTTTTTGGTAATCGAACCATTGATGGAATGGGTAATAGTTTTTCTCGTTACCCAGAGAAAAGCAGTTCATTATCAGCAATCTATGCTGAAACTCTGGAGTCTGGAAATGACTTTTTTGCAAGGGGTGATTTAATTAATCAAGGTAGTACATGGATGACTAATGCTAACGTTACTAGTACTCCTGCTTACTCTGTATTTAATCTAAGAGTAGGGTTGCAATCTGACACTTGGCGGGCTGAGGTTTATGCAAACAACTTGCTTGATAAAAAAGGTTACTCCAATCTTCAGCTTTTCCCTGATCTATCAGGTCTAAGTGGTCCTTTCACTAGAGGAATCATGGCTGGAATGATTCAGCAGAGACAAATTGGAATTCGTACTACGTTTGATTTCTAGTTTCTTAAGGGCACATACATCCCCATTGGTGTGCCCTTTTTCAATTGACTGGGATTTAATATTCTAGAACAACATAATTTTTTCTAGTGGTTCATTTGCCAAACTAAAACCAAAGAACTGATGCCTAAGATTTTTAATATAATTACTCATTATGAAACACCGTAGTTACAAAGGTAAACTTCTTTATCTCACTGATGGACAAGGTGAAATGGGCCGAGAGACATTTCACATAACAATTCAGCCAGATGGCAAACGCACTATGCGTGCAACTTGTGAAATGGATGATGATCGTCTAATACGTGATGTGATTCTCACTGTTAATAAAAATTGGTACCCATTGGATGCTTTCGTTCAACTTAATATAGAAGGAAAACATATTGGTAATACGTGGTATCGTTTCACAGATCACACAGCTGAATGCGTAGGATATACAGCAAAGGAAGGCCGTTTTAGTCAGCGTTTTAATTCGGATAATAGAATACGATTTTTTGGAGCCCACCCATTGCATGGTGACGCATGGGGCTTAGCCATATGGAAACGTGACAAAGACAAGGACCCTTCAGAACTTGGAATGTGTTTTGCTTCCTCTCATTTGCCAAATGGTGGTTCTGGCCCCATGCTTGAGCCAGCAGACAATTCATTAACACAACATAGATACATTGGTACTGAAGAGATCACTGTTCCAGCTGGTACCTTTCAGACAGAACATTTTCAGTTCCTGGTGGATAATTATCCTCCTATTGATATCTGGGCTATTGGCAAAGATTATGTGCCTGCGAGACTTCGATGGGACTATCTTAAGCAAACTTATGATTTGGTAGAGCTGACTGGTGATGTAGAATAAGAATCTATTCAGATGGCTTTTAATTAAATATCAATTGTTGTCTACAAGGACTCATTACTAATACAACTTGATAACATGAGTCAAAGTATGGGTCAGCAAAAATCAGACCGTCTGCTTTTTATTTTTTTGCAGATCCACCAATAAATTGTCCTTTTTGCCAAGCACCCTCTTTAGTAGTGTTATCGTCAAGGGTTAATATACCATCTCCATGAGGCATTCCATCTTTCCACTCTCCGAAGAAAACATCTCCATTAACTTGGACAAATGTACCAATACCATGAGGTTTTCCTTTCCACCAATCTCCGTGATAGATACCGCCATCAGGATATATAAATGTTCCTTTACCTTGTTTATTTCCATGATCATAACCGCCTATATAAGTACCACCATCGTTGTACATAACGGCACCTTGCCCGTGTTCTCGATTATCATGCTCTCCAACATACTTACCACCTTCAGAATAGGCATAGGGGCCTAATAGCTGCTCCTCATCACCAGTCCAATCTATGGCGTATTTGGCATTATTTAAAAAAGTGTAGGTACCGTAACCATGGGCTCGATCATTCTCATAGTAACCAGTAACAATACCTCCATTGTTACGAGTTTCTTTTCCTTTACCGTGTTTTTTTCCTTCCTTCCACTCTCCAATATACTCAGAGCCATCACCATAACGCATTGTGCCAACTCCAGTGACACAATCACCGGAGATACATTCATCATCAGTACTATAAACAGATGATGGCATTAGGAAGATTATAAATGGAATAATAAAACATGATCGTTTCATATCAAAGTTGATAAAAGATAAACACATCTGACTAACGAAAAACTCCATAGGATGTCATCTGCGTAACATCAGGGTAAAAAATCCCAATAGCAGCTTGTCGACTAGATCGCGAGGTATAAACAATTGCACCTTTGTTTGTAATATCGATATTAGGGTTATCTGTTTTTCTAGGTAAAGGATAGTAAGAGAACTTTTCCGTGTCAGGATCAAATTTAATCAGTGCACCACCGAGCCCTTGATCTCCAAACCAAACTTTATTTTTATGATCAGCCATAATTCCATAGGGTGATGACAATGGTATTGTTCTATCTTCACGGAAAGGCAAAACTGGGTATTCTTTTTGGCTTCCTGTCTCAGGGTCTAAGCGTCCAAGCAACCCAGAACGGTTCAATGAGTACCAGACAATACCTTCTTTATCGACCATCACTCGATTCATAGAACAAGGACTGGCAAGTGCAGGGTATTCTTTAAATTGCTTGGTGTTTGAATTAATAACACCCACTTTGCAACCAAATAACTCAGCGAAATAAACATTGTCCTGTTGATCAACATCAATACCATAAGGAAATGAATTAGGCGTCGGTATCTCATACAAACTAATTTTTTCTGTTTCACGATCCCACACACCCATCTTATTTCCAGTGATGACTGTAAACCAAACATTCTCTTTGGAATCTAAGTCTGGAGTATGTCCTTGAATGTTATATACCTTTCCTTCTGGATCCATAGGGTAACGGTCCATTTTACCAGTACTTGGATTCAGACGACCCACATGTTTCCCATAAAATTCAATCCAAAAAATATCATCACTTGAATCGATGGTCATTCCATGTGCTTGTATGTAGGGGGTTCCATTAACTCTATCAATGTCAAAGGGATAATGTGAATATTCAGCAGTTCTGGGATCAAGTTTGCTGACGCCAATAAAACTATTAGTACCCCAAATATTACCGTCATTATCGATATGAGGCTCCAGAATTCTATGCTTACCTGCTTCCGCTCTTGATCTGAGTGAAAGATTAGTACTAGGGGCTAAGGGCAGCATATATTCTATAAATAAACCTTTTGATAGTTCAGCTTCATCCAAAGGGTATTCAGCCTCAGAAAACACTACGCGATCTTGACTATCAGGGCCGAAATTATCGGCGAGATAATCGGACAATATATCTTTTTCCTTGTCTGTTATATTTCCTACACCAGATCCCTCTTGAATCATTGCGCCACGTCTCGCATTGGGATCTAGCATTAAATCTATCATTGCGTTCCATGCTGGTTTATCAAACTTGTAAGAAGGTAAATGCATTTGACCATGACAGGTCATGCAAGTTCTCTCAGCTATCTCTCTCCCAGCTCCTGATGGATATAATTCATCATAGGAGACCGCGTTGTCTGCTTTCGTGTTTCTAGGATTGAAAGTTAATGGATCTGCTGGACCTGTTTTGAGAGTAAAATCAAAAATTATTTTCTTACTTTTCTCAATTCTCACCCAACGATGCTCTGAACGAAGTTTCTCATGTTCTGACCAAATCTCATAAGCGCCAACCATTAGATTGGGCATTCTATATTGCCCTTTATTGGTGTACACCATGTAAAGCATATTTTTATCTAAGTTTTTAGCATACACTTTCGCAGCTGTAAATTTGTTTGGCCCTGAAACACTACCCGACATGACTCCAGTTTCTGGTACTTGTCCTAATGTGGTTTCATCACTGTATGCCTTATTGGTAGTTATTCCAGTAGAAATCCATACTAATGCAAGCAATAATTGTAGCGTTTTATTCATTCTCACTAGCTCCTAATGTTATTTTTTTTAAGTCACGTAAAAGGTCAAAATAAATCTATATAATTAATCTAGCATTAACTAACCTCTGCGATGATCCACAATAGCAAATATGTCTCAATAATGGGCAATTCATAGGTGTAGAGCTTGCCCATTATTGAGGCAAGTATTCTGTTGAACTTGCTCTTGTAATACTTGTTCCTATGATTAGGGCAGTAATTATGTAATTATCAGGAACTATAAAACATTCTATAAACCACGTTCAATTAAGGAAAATAATTTATGAAAGCACTTCTATGCCTAGACTTTGAAAATGATATTGTACATCCAGAAGGTAAGGTAGCGGGCAAAGGGTATGCAGCATTTAATCAAACTCACCAATGCCTTGAGCGAGTGGCACAAACTCAATCGAAATTTAGACAAGCTGGTTTTCCTGTAATACATATTCGTGTAGGTTTCTCAGCCAGTTATGCAGAACAACCAAAAACTTCTCCACTCATGGGACAAGCCCATAAATTCGAAGCCTTTAAGCTGGAAAGCTGGGGCACTGAATTTTTAACTGAAGTGGCTCCATTGCCAGATGAGTTGATTATCACTAAACATCGAGTTGGTGCCTTCTATGGAACGGCATTGAATCTCACACTCAACACCATGGGTATTAAAGAACTATTCTTGATTGGAGTAGCCACTGACATGGTAGTCGAGTCAACTGCAAGAGAAGCTCACGACCGAGATTTTATGGTAACCGTAATCTCTGATTGCTGTATCGCTGCCAATGATGAAGATCATCAGCGTAGCCTTGAAAATATGGAGAAATTAAGCACGATCATTACCACTGATGTTTTGGAGTTAAATTAATTAGATGACAGTTAAAAAACCATCAATCATCTTGTTGCCGACAATAGCCTTCTGGCGAAATAAAGGTTAAGCCGATGTGGAAGAGTGAAATAATTATGATGAATGGAGAACTTATGCCATATGCAGATGCAAGCATACACCCGTTATCTCTTGCCGTGACATATGCCACAACAGTTTTTGAAGGGTTGCGTGCCTATCATGTACCAGAAACCAATCAGTTTTCTTTATTTCGTGTAGAAGAACACTTAAAACGGCTAAAAGTGGGTATGAAGGTGATGCGATTTGAGGATACTTATGAAAGCAAGTATTTGACAGATTGTTTGATAAATCTGATAAGAGCAAACAAACCCGACTCTGATGTTTACATCAGGCTCTTAGTTTATATTGAAGGCCAAGGCTTGTTATCGACCACAGGTCCCATTGGATTTACGGCAGCGGCGATGCCTAGAAAAAAAAATACCTTTGCTGAACATGGAATGAGTTTAGGGGTAAGTTCATGGCGACGACTATCTGATAATGCAAGCACGCCCAGAATTAAAGCAACAGCAAATTATCATAATGCTCGTTTAGCTGTTCATGAGGCAAAACTGGATGGTTATGATGGTGCATTAATGCTTACCCCAGATGACTATGTATCTGAAGCACCCATTGCCTGCTTTTTCATGGTTCGAGATGGCAAACTGATCACACCTTCATGCTCAAGTAATATTTTAGAGAGTGTCACTCGAGATACTATTATCACTCGCTATCAAGAAACAACAGGACATCAGGTTGAGCAGCGGAGCGTTGATCGCAGCGAATTATACTTTGCAGATGAAGCTTTTTTATGCGGTACCGGACAAGAAATTATTCCAGTTACATCCATCGATCATTTCAGTGTAGGTGATGGAAGCATAGGGCCAATCACAGAGAATATTAGACAAGATTATTTTAACATAGTTCGAAATCCAAACGCAGATCACAAAGAGTGGCGTACCCTAGTTTAGAACTATAATTCCTTGCTCAGAAATTTTCATTTTCCATTTGCTCAACTACCTTCGATACCGCTTCCGCCATTACTGGTATAAAGTCATTCAGAGCTTTTTCTTTAGTCAATGCTGAAGTTGCATAGCGAATAGTCATTGCCCCAAGAATATTGTTATTTTTTTTAATAATTGGTATCGAAAGGGATGTCAAATTAGAGATTCTCATGTACCCAACATAGGATTTATTTCTCTCCCGTTTGTGCATAGAATAACCCTGTTTTTTTATTATTTTTAGCGATTTTATTATTTCCTCTACCGATTGTTTGGTTAGATCAACCAAGCGACCAGTATCACGTAAGACGTGGAGAATATCACGTTGTTCAATGAGACTTAGATAAGCTAAAATACATGGTCCAGATGCATTTCCAAGGATAGGGACATTATAACCACTACTAAAATGCTCTATTGCTAAGGGGCTAACTTTATCTGTGTTGTCTCGTAAAATTAATTCCACCCCTGATTTAACAGCAAGAGCAACAGGCCATCGCAAAATCTTTGTAACATTTATTAAATGTGGCCTGGTTATAGTGGTCAGTTGATCGTCTTCACTATAACCTTCACTCAAGGCTTTAACTTTTGGTTTTATATGATAGCGATGATCATCTGGGTGTTTGTATACAAAACCTTTTTCTTCAAGTGTACCCAGTATTCTATATACCGTAGCTCTAGGTATGCCTAACTTTTTAGATAATTCTCCAGCACTAGAACTGTTTTGTCTATTTAAAAAGATCAGTATCTCAAGACCATTACTCAATGATCTAATCATTGCAATATCTTCCCTCATTCCTATTAGAGGCTTTAGACTTGTTACTCCTATACCTGAACTTTAAAGGTATATAAATTTTGTCGCAAACTATCCAATCTATGATCATTAATGTATAGGGTATCACCAGCTAAATAAGTCGATCATTCTGGATTTTCCTCTGTTAAAGTTTGGCCCTCTTTTTGAATCAGTCCGTTTGCCAAAGCAAATATTTTATATTCCTCTTCATTCTGAGCACCATGAGCAACAGGACGATCAAGACCTTTAGCTTTTGGAGAAGGCGGTCCTTGATAACCACTAAGCGCATATCCTGCACTATTTTTATCATGATATGCAGCCAAGGTTTCTATCTTGTTCTTATCAGGGTATAAGACCACTGCGCTGCCACCATAACCAGCATATTTCCCAGCATTGCGATAGATAAACCAGACACCACCATCCCGGGTTATGGTAGTTTTTAAACTGTCAGATCTGGTAGGTATTGGGTAATGGGTAAATTTATTAGTTGTTTGATCAAATTTTGAAACATAGTTGTCTGGAGCAATCCAAATGTTATCTTGGTTATCAGCTTCAGCATTATAAATAGCACCATAGGGAATACCCGATGGGTATTCTGTAACTTCTTCAGTTTCAGGATTCAACTTGTATAAACTTGAATTATTGAATGCTAAGTTACCCCAAGTACCTGCCCAAATCATATTTTTTGAGTCAGCACCCAAACGTCTGATAGCCGTTACATTTTCAGTTTTGATGAGATTAAAATGTTTAAACTTTTCAGTATCGGGATCAAAACGAGTCACACCATTATTGTGGTAATCAGCGAACCAGACTTTATCATTATGATCCATAACAATGCCATAAGGTCGACTGCGCATGACAGGAACATCCCAGTATTTGACAGTGTCTGTTTCTCTTTCCCATTTACCTAGAGCTCCCGCACCAAGAAGAGACAACCAAAGGTTGCCCTTTGAGTCAAAAATCTGAGTGTTACTTCCCAAGAAGCTGTTCCCTGGCGATTTCCAGTTATCAACAAGACCAGTTTCAGGATCTAAGTGTCTTACCACATCACCAGAATACCAAACTGAACCATCGGTTTGATCAACTGCTATACCATGACCACCTCCATGATCTTCAAACACAAATTGCTCACCAGTTCGCGGATCAAATTTCACAATACAACATGCTGTATAGGCTAACCAAACATTACCATCAAGGTCAAAATCTACTTGATGAGGCCAAGGATCTACTGGATATTTACCTAATGGTTCACGATAAATATACTCAATGAACATTGCAGACTTTAATGCAGTTAAGTCCAATTCAGGTTCCACCTCTAATTGTATAACCTTGGGTGGATCTTCAGGGCCAAAATTATCAGCAAGATAGTCAACCAATACATCTCGTTCTTTAGGTGTCAAATACTTTGGGTCAAACATTGATGGATTACCTGGAGCACCAAAAGCAGGGACTTTATGCATTCGATCAACCGTTATAGCCCAAGTATCTTTATTTTTTGGAACTCGTCCACCAGAATAAGATCTAACAGCGTTATATGAATAAAAGTTAGCTGTATGGCAACCATGACAAGTTCGTTCTAGGATATCTCTTCCAGGGCCTGGAGGGTATATTTCATCGTAGGGGAGAATTTGTGCATCAGGATAATCCATTCCACCAACATAATTAGGCACCGTTTCTATATCTGAAATAGTAAAATCAACCTCTGCATGGTCGCCTTTGTCGATGTAAAAACTATGAGTTTGAGAGCTAAAACTTTTTAACTGGCCAACAGCCGGTCTTAATGTCACATCATAATTACCAGCAATTATATGATTAGCTTTATATTCACCATCAACAACAAATACTGTGTAGCCGACATCCTTATCAATGTTATATGCATATATCACTGGCAATACATCAACTTCAGTCCCTTTAACAATGCCTGAAAGCTCACCATATTCCGATGTATTCTCAGATGTATTATCAGAGCAGGATATATTAGTTAACACCAATGCAAAAAGAATGGTATTTAATATGCTATTTTTTATTTTAATATTTTTCATTCATTTCTCCTATTCAATTTCTTCGAATAACTTTTTTAGATGCCAACGATCTTAAAGAGTTATTTTTTCTTTCATTAATCTAATTTATCGACGAGCGTAAGGGTTCTTAGTTGACTCACCCGTATGAAGCCATATACTTTTCACTTGTAGATATTCTTTAATTGCTTGTTGTCCATTTTCTCTACCCAAGCCACTTGACTTATAACCACCAAATGGCGATGTATAACTTGTAGATCTATAGGTGTTGACCCAAACTGTTCCTGCCTGTAAGCGTTCAGATACATTTACAGCTCGATTAAGACTTTTAGTCCAAACGCCTGCCGCTAATCCATAGTCAATATCATTGGCAATAGAGACGGCCTCATCTTCATCCTTAAATCGAATTACTGAAAGAACTGGACCAAATACCTCTTCTTGGGCAATTCTCATACTATTGTCAACGTCTGAAAAAATTGTCGGTAAAACAAATAATCCTTCATGGTTACCTTCAACAGTAGCGCTACCACCGCCCAAGACACATTTTGCTCCTTCTGTTTTAGCTATATCTATGTACTTTAGTATTTTTTTGTATTGGAGCTCATTGGCAATAGGAGCAATTTGAGTATCCTCAGACATTGGATCTCCAAGTTTTGCGATACTAGACATATCAACCAAGCGTTCAAGAAATTCATCATGAATAGTATCTTGAAGTAATAGTCTTGATCCAGCAATACAAGTCTGTCCACTGGCAGCAAAAATGCCAGAGATAGCGCCATCAACTGCTTGATCTAAATCTGCATCATCGAAGACAATATTGGCTGATTTCCCTCCCAATTCTAATGTGACTTTTTTAAAATCCGAAGCTGCAGAAATATTAACTTGTCGCCCACCTTCTTCGCCACCAGTGAAAGCTATTTTTCGAACCTTCTTATGAGAAACCAAGGGCTCTCCAACCTCTGAGGAATAGCCAGTCACCACATTGATTACTCCTGGAGGGAATCCTGCCAACTCTGATAACTTTGCAAGTTCTAAGGTTGATGCAGAAGTGTATTCAGAGGGTTTAATAACCACAGTATTTCCTGCCGCTAATGCCGGTGCTAATTTCCAAACTAATAATAGCAGTGGTGAATTCCACGGCGTTATACAGGCACAAACTCCAAGAGGCTCATACCGGGTATAATTAAGTACTTTGGGTTTATCAATCGGGGGAACAGTTCCTTCCACTTTGTCAGCAAGTCCACCAAAATACTCAAACCATTCAGTCATATAACGACATTGGTTTAGCACTTCACTATATAATTTACCATTGTCACGCACCTCAATAGCAGCTAGTTTTTCAGCGTTATCTAATAATACTTGTCCAAATCTTTTAACCATTTTTCCACGTGCAGTAGCGGTTAAACTTCGCCATGCTTCGCTCTCAAATGCTGTATTGGCTGCATCTACTGCAGCCTCTACATCAGCGGCATTACACCGTGGTATTGATGCCCAAGATTCGCCCGTATAAGGATTCAGGCTATCAAAGGAGTTTCCAGAAGCTGAATCTCTCCACTGACCATTAATATAAATTTGATAGTTATGCATTATTATTCCTTTAAATATTTATACTATCTCAATGTTAACTTGGCGCAGCATAATTTTGTTTAGCTAAATCTAAACATTTACGATAAGGCTTTAAACCACGCCAAAATAAAAACACTCCAATAGGGCATGTAAAAGCCACAGCAATCGACATAGAATAGCCAACCAAGGCATCATTTTTGAATACTACATCTGTAAAAAAGGCTATGAATGTTGGTCCAAAACCAATGCCAACCATGTTAGTGCAAAAAAGATAAATAGCTGATACCTGAGCGCGTAGTTGATTAGGTGTTATCTCTTGAAGAGCTGCTGCTTGACATCCTACTGAGAAACTAGCAAAGAAAATGAATCCGCAATAAAATAGCATTGACAATTCTGGTGTTGGCATTAAAGAAGCAAGTATGCCTATAGGGATTAAGCAGGCTTCAGCCCCCAAGCATATTCGTAAATTGGCATCACTGTAACCTCGATTTCGGAGCCAAACACTCACAGTAGATCCGGTATTGATACCAATCACGCCAAAAGTAATACTAGCTAGACCATACCAAAGACCAATAGTTTGAGCATCCCAACCAAAAGTACGCATGAAGTATGTTGGTAACCAAGCCGCTACGCCATAGAATGCTAAGCTTTTAGCAGCCACACCACCGATTACATAACCATAAGCTCCCCGTCTTTCAATTATAAATGATAATACCTCCCTAAATGAAATAGCCGTATTGCCTTCAGCATCAACCATCATACCTTTTCGTTGAGGTTCTCGAATTGTCCTTAATAATAAGAATACTAATAATCCTGGCAAACCAACTAATAGAAACACCACTTGCCAAGGTTCCATAGGACCATAAAATGGCATATTGATAGAGGGCACTACTGCAATAACATAGCCACCTATAATCATTGCTAATCCCATACCTACATAAATTCCAGTTTGGTAAACACTAAATGCTCTTGGACGTTTTTCCACTGGGAAGTAATCACTGATTATCGAGTAGGCAGCTGGAGAGAGAGTTGCTTCTCCTATACCCACTCCAACTCT